>JARYMF010000015.1 GCA_029907255.1 Armatimonadota bacterium | reverse complement strand
CAATATTTAGCTTGTTTAGGGCCAATAAGTTTGGTAGGTTGGGTGTTGGCGGTTCGTTGGGGGAAGCTTTCTTTTGCGAGGCATTTGATTTCTGCGGTGATTCTTGTTGTGCTTGCGTTTCTAACATGGCGCCAGGGACATGCATATAAAGATGCTGAAACACTTTGGCGACATACAATTGCGGCAAACCCGAAAAGCGCGCTTGCACACAATAACTTGGCAAATATCCTTTCCAGAAAAGGGAATAGAGACGAGGCAATCGAGCATTATTATGAGGCACTGAAGTACAATCCGAAGCTGGCGGAGGCACACTTGAATTTGGGGATTGCTTTGGTCGAGGTAGGTCGTCCTGAGGAAGCAATCGGTTACTACAATGAAACAATCCGTTTGGCTCCAAACTTCGCTGATGCTCACTTTAATCTTGGAGTCGCTTTGTCGAAGCTGGGGAAAGGAAAAGAGGCAGTTGAGGAATATTTGGAAGCAATTCGACTGAAGCCTAATTATGCAGAGGCTCATAGTAATCTTGGGATTGAGCTAGTTGCGCAAAGAAGACTTGACGAGGCGATATTCCACTTTACGAAAGCCCTGGAGATAAAGCCTGAATATGCAGAAGCACACAATAATCTCGCCGCCGCTCTATATTTCAAAGGCGACTACGTTCGTGCTCAACAGGAAATCCAATTGTGTGAAAAATACGGCGGCAGACCGCATCCCGGCTTAATCAAAGCAATTTCAGAGAAGCTTAAAAAGTCACAATAGCTGTTTTGAAGTCTTAAATGTAAATACCATAAGCGCAAGGGCAAGTAAATCAAAAATGAAATGGCCACGAGAGCTGATAATTTTAGTTTTAATTCTGTGTTTAGGAGCCGTAATCAGAGGGCTCTATTTGATTGAAATAGTTGGCACACCAGACTTTGCTAGCCCCGGATTAGATGCTGGTTACCATGATTATTGGGCGCGAGCGTTGGTCTCGGGAGATTGGACTCCACCTAAGGGTTTTCAAGACCCCCAAATTAACTCAACGCCCTTTTTTCGTCCGCCAGGCTACCCCTATTTCCTAGCGTTGGTTTATCTGATTACTAAATCAAGCCATCTATGGGCATGCATTTTCCAAATGTTCATCGGATTAATTAATTGCTTTCTTGCATTTTATCTGGGAAAGCGTTGGTTCAATTCAAACGTAGGCTTATTATTTTCCGCCCTCATGGCTATTTATTGGGTTTTCGTTTACTTCGAAGGTGAGCTTCTCGAACCAGTGCTCCTTGTTAGTCTGGCGCTTTGCTTAATGATTATATTGTCACTTTGGACTGAGAAGATTACATGGAAGCGCTCAATCGCTGGTGGAATATTATTAGGCATTTATGCTCTTACTAGACCAAATATTCTTGTTTTTGTTCCAGTTGTTATTGCTTGGGTGGTGTGGCTGGCTCATAGAAGGAATTGGCAACTGCCGCTGGGTATCGCGATTGTGGGCTTTTTAATTGGAGCTTTGGTTACTATTTTGCCGGCGACCATTAGAAATTTCATTGTGGCAAAGGAGCCCGTTTTGATTTGCTCCAATGGTGGAATCAATTTATTCCTTGGTAATAACCCAGCAGCTGATGGATATACCCCGGCTTCGCCAAGTATTAGGCGATGGTCTTGCTATGACTACCCAGCTATCGTTTGCTTGCTTGAGAGAAAACTTAATAGAAGGCTTGGGTATTCTGAAGCTTCGAAATTTTTTGCAAAGGAAGCTTTGAATTATATTAAAAGTCATCCATTAGACGTTTTGAAGCTTACTGGAAAAAAGGCGCTTTTATTCTGGGGACCAAAAGAGGTTGGGAATGAAAAGGAGGACGAGCTTGAGCGAGCCAATTCAAAGATTTTGAGGATACTTCCCGGCAATTTCTCGATAATTTTTTCATTTGCTTTGGTTGGTTTGCTAATGCTGAAGAGGTCTCCAAAAAGCGTGAAAACCCCCAATCTTGATTATCGTAATGAGGTGACAATACTAATTTTATTCTTTATCTTGTCGTATTTCATTTCTTATTTGCCATTCTTTGTGGCAGGAAGATACCGCGTTCCCATTGTCCCCTTCCTGTTGTTGTTTGCATCTATTGGGATAGATAACGCATTGCGGATGGCTACCACTCATGCTTGGCGAAGTCTTGCTAAGTGGCTGCTAATTTGGGTTGCGGTGTTTTGCCTAACTTCACAAAACTTTGCAAGGTATGAGCCAAATGTTGCTAAATGGCACTTTGACCGAGGTGTTAGGTACGAAAGAACAGGCCACTTAATGGAAGCAATTAGAGAATACCATAGTGCGATTCAAGCCAGGCCAAACTACGCTGATGCCCATTATAACTTAGGCGTTGCTTTTGCACGGCAAGGACGGATTGCTGACGCTTTAAATGAGTTTGAGGAGACAGTTCGTATAAGGCCAACTTATGCTGCTGCTCATTTCAACAAGGGTGTTGCACTTGCTAAAATGGGGAAATACGAAGAGGCTTTGAAGGCGCTGGAAGAAGCAAGCCGTCTTGTCCCTGATGACTATATGGCGTATTATGTGTTGGGAAGTGTCCACGCCAATTTAGGGCAAGTAGATAAAGCAATTAAAAGCCTTAGGAAATCATTAGCTCTCATGCCAGATTACGCAGAAGCACATTTAAATCTTGCGCAATTGTTATACGGAAAAGGTCAATATTTGGAAGCATGGAAAGAAGTAGAACTTGCACGCAAGTGTGGTGCAGAGCCATCTGTCAGCTTCTTGAATGCATTGAGTGAGAAATTGCGAAGACATGATAAATAAAGAGTGGATATGCAGATAGCAAGGGGAATTGAAAACCTACCTGCTTTGGATAAGTCGGTTGTTACTGTTGGCGTGTTCGACGGCGTTCATCTTGGTCATCAAGCAATCATGCGACTGGTGAGGTCAACCGCTGATGATTCTAGGTCTCTTGCCGTAGCTGTTACATTCGATCGCAATCCCAAGGAAATTCTTCAGCCCAAATATGCACCACATTATATCAATACGCTTGAACAAAAGCTTGAACTTATTGCATGGCGCAGAATGGACCTAGCGCTCGTATTAGAGTTCAACCATAAACTCGCAGAAATGTCGGCTGAGGATTTCTTAATACACATTCTGCTCGAAAAGTTGAAGGCTGAAACCATTGTAATAGGTTCTAACTTTGCATTTGGAAAGGGAAGGCGAGGTAGGCCAGCGCTTCTTCGAGAAATGGGAGAAAAGTTAGGGTTTGGGACAATAGTAGTACCGCAAATAGTTATGGATGGGACGATAATAAGCAGCACAGAAATTAGACGGCTGATTTCTTCGGGCGCAGTAGAAAAGGCGGCGGCAATGCTTGGCCACCCATTTGTTTTAAGGGGGACCGTTGTTCACGGCGATGGCATCGGCGAAAAGCTTGGTTTTCCAACGGCAAATCTTCAACCAGCTGAAAAACAAATCCTGCCGGCAAAAGGCGTTTATGCAGCATCGGTCAGGGTTGGGCAGACCCGATATTCCGCCGCGGTCAACATAGGGACAAGGCCTACAGTAGGCGGTCGTAGCCTTACTGTGGAGGTTTACATTCTGGATTTCTCAGGAAACATATACGGTGAAAAACTCGACGTCGCGTTTCATCAAAGGTTGCGAAGCGAGATACAGTTTGCAGTAAAAGAAGATTTGATTAAGCAAATTGAAGCCGATGTGGTGCAAGTTCAGGCGACAGAAGGCTCTTTCTGTAACATGGTATTTGACACAGATTGCCAATTATGGTAGAGTATAACGCAGTTCATAAAACAACGCGGGCACTTTATCGTCGAATCGGCGAGACTGTAGACACAAGTCTGTAGACAGATCGTTTTGCACGATTAACGGGGTTTTCTGTCTACAGTCTCCAGTCTATTGTCTCCCCGATTCTTGCTGAGAGTCGCCCGCGGTTAATCTAAGATTCCAAAGAAGGGATAGAGAACAGATGGTTTTGCAAAAGGAAGAAAAGACAGCCATCATAGACCAGTTCCGCATCCATGAAAGTGACACTGGGTCTGCAGAGGTCCAAATTGCCTTACTTTCGGCGCGCATCAATCAATTAACCGAACATCTCAAGCAGCACAAAAAAGATCATCATTCGCGGCGCGGTTTGCTTATGATGGTTGGACAGCGGCGAAGGTTACTGAATTACCTCAGCAAGAAAGACATCGAGAGGTACCGCTCAATCGTGGCACGTCTCGGCTTGAGGAGATAGGAGACAAATAGACAATAATGTCAGAAAAAGTAGAGCTTGAGGTAGGTGGCAGTATCCTCTCCATCGAAACAGGGGATATCGCGAGGCAAGCTAGCGGGTCTGTTCTGGTAAAGCAGGGAGACAGTATTGTCCTCGGCACCGCAACAATGAGTGAGGAGCCGCGAGAAGGTGTTGACTTCTTCCCTTTGGTTTGTGACTACGAAGAGAGGAAGTATGCCGTTGGGAAGATCCCCGGTGGCTTTGTAAAACGTGGCGGCAGACCCTCAGAGAAGGCGGTAGTAACTTCGCGGCTAATCGACCGGCCACTTCGGCCGCTTTTCCCCGAGGGCATGCGAAATGAAGTGCAAATAATCTGCATGCCTCTCTCGTATGATCCTGAGCATCCCACCGATGTGTTGGCAATTATTGCTGCGTCAGCGGCGCTTAGCATTTCTCCCATCCCCTTCAATGGCCCTATTGGAGCAGTAAGAATTGGGCGAATTGATGGCGAATTTGTCGTGAATCCATCGCTGGAACAGCTTGAAATATCCGATTTGAATCTTGTAGTTGCTGGAACATTTGACGCCGTCACAACGGTAGATGCCGATGCCAACCAGGTGCCCGAAGAAGAAATACTTGCCGGAGTTGACATTGCGCATGAGCACATAAAGCAGATAGTTGGAATTCAAAATGAGCTTGTCCGACGAATCGGCCAGCCCAAAGCTGAAGTTCCGCTTTTTGAACTTGATTCGGAACTTTTCCAAGATGTAGACACAAAAGTTTCTGAAAAGGTCTGGCAAGTAATCCACGAGCTTCCTGCAAAGAAATTAGGCAAAGCAGAGCGCGCAGATATTCTAGATGATTTGAGAGCTGAGTTAATCGAGAGCTTGATAGCTGACTATCCAGAACGTGAAATTGAGGTTGCCGAAGCTGTTGACAAGATAATAAAGAGAGAGTTTCGGAGTCTTATTATTAACGAACGGATTCGCATGGATGGCAGGCGGCCAGATGAAATTCGCCCCATCAGCGCCCAGGTAGGCTTGCTTCCGAGAGTGCATGGTTCGGGATTGTTCACGCGCGGGCAAACCCAAGTGCTTACAACTGTTACGCTTGGATCGTTAGACGAAGCGCAGATTGTAGATAGCCTTGAAGAGGATGGCACAAAGCGCTACATGCACTTCTACAATTTCCCTCCTTTCAGCGTTGGAGAAACGCGGCCGTTGCGAGGACCCGGAAGACGGGAAATTGGCCACGGACAACTAGCAGAGAAGGCATTGGCGCCAATGATTCCGTCGGAGGAAGATTTCCCTTATGCAATTCTGCTCACCTCTGAGGTTTTGGAGTCAAGCGGTTCCACTTCGATGGCAAGCGTTTGTGGAAGCACGCTGAGTTTGATGGATGCAGGAGTGCCTATAAAAGCACCCGTAGCTGGTGTGGCAATGGGGCTAATGACTGATGGCACCAACTATGTCATACTAAGCGACATAATGGACCTTGAAGATTTTGCTGGCGATATGGATTTCAAAGTCGCAGGGACAGCAACTGGCGTCACTGCATTGCAAATGGACACCAAAATCAGCGGTATACCCAGAGAGGTCCTAAGCGCCGCGCTTGAACAAGCAAGAGTTGGACGGCTTTATATTCTTGATAAGATGCTTGAGACAATTTCAAAGCCGCGAGAAGAGCTCTCCCCATATGCTCCACGGGTATTGATGATTGAGATACATCCTGATAAAATAGGAGATGTTATAGGCCCGGGCGGTAAAATCATCAAAAAAATAGAAGCGGAAACAGGCGCCAGCATAAACATCGAGCAGGATGGCCGAGTCTACATAACCGCTGTAGACAAGGCTGGTGGCGAACGCGCTTTGAAGATGATAGACGACATAGCGCGAGATGTTAAAGTTGGCGAAACCTACCCTGGCAAAGTTACGAGAATTACTCCTTTTGGTGCATTTGTAGAGATACTCCCCGGGAGAGAAGGTTTGTTGCATATATCGCAAATTGGCCCAGCGAGGATAGCAAGAGTGGAGGATGTGCTCCACGTAGGCGACGAAGTGCTTGTGAAAGTTATAGAAGCAACGCCTCAAGGGAAGATAAGTCTGACAAGGAAAGGAGTAGTTCAACCTGGCGAGGGGCCAAAGCCTGAGCGTTTTGTTGCTCCTACGCTGCGGGAACCACAAAAGGGAAGAGAAAAAGACATAAGGTCAGATAAGGGTCGAAGCTTTTTGGATGACGACGAATTTCCGCGTGCGAAATTCAGACCAAAACGATAACTCGGTCAAAAGCCGAATAAAAGCACCGGCCGAAGCAGTGTGGCTTACGAGCCAGCTTTTCGGCCGGCTTGCATATCAGGGGGCAAATTGAAAGGGTACATATTCCACTTATTCACCCTTCCCCCATAATTTCTCAAAAGGGTAGCAATGTTTAATAAAGATATATTACCGAATGGTATTCGAGTTGTAACTGAAACTATACCACATGTTCAGTCAGTAGCTGTTGGCGTGTGGGTAGGTTCTGGCTCAAGAGATGAGGATGATTCAAACAGAGGTATCTCTCATTTCATTGAGCATATGCTATTCAAAGGAACAACAAACCGCACGGCTCAACAGATTGCGGACGAATTCGATTCTATTGGCGGTCATCTGAATGCGTTTACCGAAAAGGAATACACCTGTTACTTTGCCAAGGTGCTTGCCGAGCATACTTCGATTGCTATTGAAGTAATCGGCGACATGCTACTAAACTCAATATTTGATTGTGATGAAATCGAAAGAGAAAAGAATGTTGTTCTGGAAGAGATAAAGCGGCACGAGGACTCACCCGATGACCTGGTGCACGATATTTTTGCCCAGACAATATTAGGTGGACATCCACTTGGTCGTTCGGTGCTCGGCGATAGGGAAACAGTTGGCAAACTAACCAGAGATGACGTAGTTTCCTATATGGGCAAGCGTTATATTCCCGAAAATATGGTCATTGCGGCAGCAGGCAACTTGAATCATAGAGAATTCGTTGGCAGAGTTGCTGACATTTTTGGGTCGCTTTCGGGCGAAAAGGTTGAGACTAATCAAGATGCACCTACTTTCTGCGCGCGGTCAAACCTAACGCAAAAAACGACCGAGCAAGTACATTTTTGTATCGGCACTCGAGGATTTGCTCACGGCGAAAAGGATAAGTACACATTGGCAATTATAGATGCTGTGCTTGGCGGTGGAATGAGTTCGCGCTTATTCCAGGAAATTCGTGAGAAGCGTGGGCTCGCTTACTCTATCGGCTCATATTCCATTTCCTATAGGGAAAGTGGATTGTTCGCCGCCTACGGAGGCACAAGCATGCAGAGTTTGGATGAGGTTATGGGATTGGTGAAATCAGAGTTTGTGAGCATTCGAGAAGCGGGCCTTACGGATAAAGAATTGGAAAGAGCAAAAAATCAGATTCGTGGAGCACTTGTTCTCGGCCAGGAAAGCATGAGCAGTCGAATGATGCGGTTGGGCAAGACGGAGCTATACCTAGGTCGGATTATCCCGCTAGAGGAGATAATTGGTTCTATAATGAGTGTTTCCATGGCTGACATCATCCGGGTAGCCAATGAGGTGTTCGATGACTCGACGATGTCTTTAGCTGCAATTGGACCGTTTAACTAATGTGCGAGGTTGATATCTAATGGATAAACCAATAAGAGTTGCAATATCAGGCGCAGGCGGAAGAATGGGTCGTGAGACGGCATTGGCGGTTTACGGCGAAGCCCGAGAGATGACTTTGGTAGGTGCTGCAGACCCCGCATATACAGGGAAAACACTCTCGGAACTGCTCGCAATTGATTGCCCTGTAGAAATAAAAGGAAGCTTGGCGGAAGCACTTGATTCAGTCCAAGCAGACGTCGCTGTAGTTTTCAGTGTCCCTTCAGCGGCGATGTCTGATATTCGAACAGCAATGAATGCGGGAGCTGTTCCGGTGGTAGGCACAACGGGGATAACGGAGGAGAACCTGGCCGAAATTAAAGAACTTGCGGAAAAGAAAGGAATTGGGGCAATTATCGCCCCAAACTTTGCCATCGGAGCAGTGCTGATGATGAAGTTTGCTGCAGAAGCTGCAAAATACCTGCCAGCAGTAGAAATAATAGAACTTCATCATGACAAAAAGCTTGATGCGCCATCGGGAACCGCGATTAAAACAGCGCAGATGATATCTGAAGTCCGTTCTCAAGGCAATGCTTGCAAAGGCGATAATGCAGCACGAGGGGCAGAGTTTCACGGGGTGAATATTCACAGTGTCAGATTGCCTGGGTTGGTTGCTCATCAAGAGGTAATCTTTGGCGGAGTTGGTCAAACCTTGACAATCCGCCATGATTCAATAGACCGGAAGTCATTTATGCCGGGTGTTCTTCTCGCAATAAAGCGAGCTGTTGGACTTACCCATGTAATTTATGGGTTAGAGAAAATTCTGTAAGAAAGGTTGTTGCTCTATGGAAAGATTCAACGTTGCTGTAGTTGGCGTCGGAGCTGTTGGGCAGGAGATGCTAAAGACGCTTGAGCAGCGGAATTTTCCCATAAACAAGCTAAAGCTCCTAGCACGTTCTGCCAGAGTAATGGAAATCAATGGAAAACAATATGAGGTTAAAGAGACTATACCAGAGGAATTTGACGATGTAGATATTGCTCTCTTTGCAGGAACCGAAGGGGAGAGCGGTGCAAGCAAGCTTTATGCTTGGGAGGCAGCAAGTCGAGGAGCTGTTGTAATTGACAACTCCTCGACATTTAGGATGGACGACCGCGTTCCGCTAGTCGTGCCGGAATGCAATCCCGATGACGTAAAGTGGCATCAGGGAGTTATCGCCAATCCAAATTGTTCAACTATTCAGATGGTGCTGCCACTTAAAGCTTTATACAACCGCTCGCGTGTAAAAAGAGTCGTGGTTAGCACTTATCAAGCAGTATCTGGCACCGGTCGCGATGCGATTAAGGAGCTACATGAGCAAGCTACGAAGTTGGTAGCAGGCAAGGAAATTGACCCGCCAGCAGTATATCCCTATCAAATAGGTTTTAATTTGTTCCCCCATATCGGTAATTTCAGACCCGATGGCTATACAAGTGAAGAATGGAAGATGGTGGCTGAGACCCATAAAATATTGGGCGATAAAGAAATAAAGATTACTCCAACCACGGTGCGCGTTCCGGTGTTCAATGGCCATTCCGAAGCGGTCTATGTCGAGACAGAAGAAAAAATCACGGCAGATGAGGCTAGGGAAATTCTCGCCTCCTTCCCCGGAATAATTGTCGTTGATGAGCCTAATCCGACCGACAGCGACCCAAATTGCCGCACCTATCCGATGCCAATTGATGCGTCAGGAAAGGACGAAGTTTACGTCGGCAGAATCCGCGAGGACCCATTCATCGAAACGGGGCTAAGTATGTGGGTGGTGGCGGATAACCTCCGAAAGGGAGCAGCTCTAAACGCAGTTCAGATTGCAGAATTGATGATTTCTCGTGGCTTAATCCGCAGTCGCTAGAACCCAGTAAGCAGGCCTCGTAGTATTTAAAAACATGGAAAACCAAGAGGTAGTCCGCATAATTCCCTTAGGCGGCGTTAGTGAGATTGGCAAGAATATGGTCGCATTCGAGTATTGCGGCCAAATTCTTTTGGTTGACTGCGGTCTGATGTTCCCTGACGATGAATTACTCGGAGTTGATCTCGTCGTCCCCGACATTACGTATCTTCTCAACAATGCAGATAGGGTTCAGGGAATCGTCCTGACTCACGGACACGAAGACCACATTGGGGCTCTTCCTTATGTGCTTAGCCAATTAAACGTGCCAATTTGGGGGACAAAGTTAACATTAGGCTTTGTTCAAGCCAAGCTTGATGAGTTTAAGCTTACGGACGTTGCAGAACTTCACCAGGTTGAGCCCGGAGAGCGCTTCAATATCGGAGTGTTTGATATAGAAACTATCCGAGTAAGCCACAGTATACCGGATGGTTTTGCAATTGCAATAAGACTGCCAGTAGGTACCATTGTCCACACAGGGGATTTTAAGTTCGACCAGACGCCAATTGATGGCAAATTGGCAGATTTCCCAGCCTTCGCACGAATTGGCGCTGAGGGCGTATTGGTATTGCTCACTGACTGCACTAATGTCGAAAAGCCTGGGCATGTTCCCTCCGAGCGCGTTGTCGGAGCGATGTTTGAGCAGGTTTTCAGCAAAGCGCAGGGAAAGATAATCATCGCCACGTTTGCCTCGAATATCCACCGTATACAGCAAGTCTTCAACACCGCCGCAAAGTTTGAGCGTAAAGTTGCAATAATTGGGCGTAGCATGGCGCAGAACGTCGAGATTGCTGAGCAACTTGGCTACCTCCAAATTCCAAATAACACTAAGATTCGCGTTGAAGACGTCCCAGAGCTTTCCCCTAGCCAGGTTGTTTGCATGACTACCGGCAGTCAAGGCGAGCCACTTTCCGCTTTGACGCGCATTGCAATGGATGACCACCCAATCGTAAAAATTCAAAAGGGCGATACAGTAATAATCTCCGCAACTCCAATTCCTGGCAACGAAGACCTAATCTTGCGAACAATAAATCATCTATTTAAACGCGGAGCAGACGTAATTTACGACGCAATTGCGCCTGTCCACGTCTCAGGCCATGGCAATCGCGAAGAACTAAAGCTAATGCTGAACTTGACTAAACCCAAGTATGTGGTTCCAGTTCATGGCGAACACAGACACGTCGCAAAATATATCGAGCTTGCCGAAGAGATGGGAATTCGGCGAGAAAACGTCTTCGCGATGGAGGTTGGCGACGTTTTGGAGGTTAGCCAGTCAAACGCACAAATTGTTGGCAAAGTTCCAGCAGGCGATGTTCTAGTGGATGGAATTGGAGTGGGCGATGTGGGAGATGTGGTTCTTCGAGACCGCCGGCACCTAGCGCAGGATGGAGTGTTTATTGTCGTTTTGGGCATTGACAAAGCAACCGGCGATATAGTCGCTGGTCCCGATATAATTTCCCGTGGTTTTATTTATCTAGAAGAAGCAGAAGATTTAATCGAAGAAGTCAAAGAAGTGGTAACACAAACCATCGAAGGGTTGGCAGTTGATGCGGCAACCGAATGGACAACGGCTAAATCAGACGTTCGTTCTGCTGTAGCAAAACTTATATCTAGTCGGACTCGCCGCCATCCCATGATATTGCCTGTAATTATGGAAATATAGCTCAGGAGGCGTCTGGAGTTGGACCATTTCCTCAAACCAATAGCGAATTGGGTGATAGAGCAAATAGGCTCATTTGGATATCCCGCCGTTATAGCGATGATGGCGATAGAAAGCGCATGCATTCCTCTGCCCAGCGAGATAATAATGCCATTCTCAGGCTTCTTGGTCTATAAAGGTATTTTCAATCTTCACCTCGCATCGCTCTCAGGCGCACTTGGTTGCGCAATTGGCTCGGCGGTTGCGTACTATGCGGGGATGCGCGGAGGAAGGCCTTTCATAAAAAGATACGGAAAATACTTGCTAATCAAGGGAAAGGATATAGACCGCGCCGATTACTTGTTTGATAAGTATGGTGAGCCAATTGTCTTTGTAAGCCGCTTGCTTCCTGTAATCCGAACTTTCATCTCTTTCCCCGCAGGCGTCTCCCGCATGAATTTTGGCCGCTTCATGGTCTACTCGTTTGTGGGCTCTATCCCGTGGTGCTATTTCCTTGCCTATGTCGGCAAGGTGCTTGGCGAAAATTGGAGTTCAATCCGCTCATACTTCCACAATGCAGACATCGTAATTGCCGTCTTGATTGGCGTTGCGTTTGCCTTTTGGCTCTACCACCACCTTAAACCAGAAGGCTAAATTCATGTTTAATTATTTGGTTCCTCGGATACAACAAATCTCAGGAACCATACTGTTTCGTTTGCCGTCGTATAGATAGAGGTCGAGAAAAGCTTCTAGGTTGGTGGGGGGAGCGTAAGAAAATATAATAAATAAGCAAAAAAACTGTTATTTTTACTAGTTGACGCTTAGGTCAATTTATTATACATTAAAAGCGCTAGCGAATAAACATGCCCTCAGAGCATGAAGATTGACCCCCAGCCCGGAAAATTCTCGAAATATCAGGTGAGAGGAAGACCTAGCCGAAAATGAAAACGTATACAAGCCGTCCTCAAATCACTCGCTTCAGCTTGCCCGCTGATCCTGCGGCAGCGTCAATCCTGCGAAGATTTATCAGAGAGATTGCGCGAGGAACAAATCTTACACCCCAAGAAGTAACCGACCTTCAACTTGCGGTAACAAAAGCATTCAACGAAGCGCTTTGCGAACAGAAGGTGCCAGGCGAGGGGCGCATCGCTTTGAAAATTGACGCACGGCTCGATGAAATTATCGTTGATTTGATGTACCGCGAAACCCATTTCCCGCCGGCGGAGTTCTTTTCCAGATCCTGATGTCCGATGTCATCGGTGCCTTGGGAAAGTATGCCGTAGTCGGTTTTTTCGGCGTGCAGAACAAATATCCTCGTTGACTTTTAGTGCATCATTGGGTAGTATTACTTCGCATTCGTTATCTGCTTCGGAGTTTTTAAATGCGCACCGTTTCTAGACTACTCCAATTGTTTTTCCTTTCTTTAATCTTGAGTGCGGCGGCATTGGGAGCCGAATACAGCGACTTGCTACAAGAAGCAGTCGCAAATATCGAATTGGGCAAATACGATGATGCCTTTCAAGCAGTTGAGCAAGCCTTTGCCCTAAACTCGTCTGATTTGCTTGGCCATCTTGCACTTGGCACTATTTATCTTCATGTCGGAAACCTCTCGGATGCGGAAAAAGAATACCACCACGCCATTGCGGCTAATCCAAATGAATGGCGCGCCCATTATGCTCTCGCAATTTGCGCTCTCCTCAAAGGCGATAGACTCGGAATGGAAAAATGGGCAAAATTGGCAGAAAAAATAAACAATAGCTCCAAAGAGATTTCATTGCTAAGGTGCTATTTGGATTATGTAGACGGCAAAGCTGCCGACTGCATCGCACCCGAATCAACACTTGCAAAGCAAATTCGCGCAATGGCAAAGCTGAAAGCAGGCGATATTGAATCCGCTTCCAACCTGCTTGTGGATGTGCTTCAAAGCCCGGCGCCCCCAGGGTTTGAGGAGTTTCGAGCTCCTATCGCCACATTTGACAAGAAACAACCAATAGCCTTGCCAAACGGAAAGCTTTCAAAGAAGCACCCACAACAAAAAAATGCCCCTGTTGTGTCTGGTATCGTAACCCTAACTGCCGATGCAAGCAAGCTAGAGCAGGTTGCATATGTAGTGTTTTTCGTTGACAAAAATTTTGTGGGCGTAACAAATTACAGCCCGTTTAGGTTCGATTGGAATACCCTCAACCACCCAAATGGCTTGCACGAGGTTGAAATCGAAGCACGCGACCAAAATGGCGCTGTTGTCAGCAGAAAATCTACATGGGTTCGAATAGAAAACGCTAATCCTGTTAAGTTCCCGAATCTAAAGGGTCCTAAAGCAGAACAGCTTGCAGCACGCATTTGGAATTGCATTCGCTTGACCGAGTCGCGAAAGCTGGCACACTACGAATTGGCAAAAATATTCCTCAAGATTGGAGATAAAGAAAACGCCGCAAAGCATTTCGAGTATACAGTCGCGTACGATTCAAATTTCCTTGATGCACGCGACCAGCTAATTATTCTGCAGGGGCGAAAGCCCGAATATGCCGAACTGCGCCAGGGTCCCGCCGGCTCGCGGATGGTTGCAATCACCTTCGATGATGGACCAAATGAGCGCACAGAGGAAACGCTAAATGTACTGCGGAAGCTTGGGATTCGTGCAACTTTCTTCCTGGTCGGATTTCGTGCGGAGGCACAGCCAGAGCTTGTAAAATTAATCGAGGCGGGGGGCCACCAAATCGAAAATCATACGTACAGTCACGAAAACCTTGCGAACCTATCCCAAAAGCAGGTTGAGATGGAGCTGGCAAAAGGAGCCGCTGTCATCCGCGCCATTACCGGCAGAGAGTCGCGCTTTTTTAGGCCCCCAGGAGGACATGCAAACAACGCTGTCCTTAAAGCCGCCGCTCGCTTGGGGCTAACCGGCGTGTTTTGGAGCATTAACTGCACTAAGTATGAGGGAGCCAGCCATGTAATCCTCGCTCGCTCGGTAGTAGACAATGTGAACGATGGCGCGATTATCCTTATGCATAATGGTGAGCCTGCAACCCTCAGCGCACTCCCCCAAATCGTGAGCGAGCTTCGAAGTCGAGGCTACCGCTTCGTTACAATTGCTGAGATGATGGAGGCTTTGCGTTAACGTCATTCTGTACTCAATACTTTAAATGCTTGACAAGAAGTCTTAAGATTAGTTATACTTCTCAAGAACTTCGACTCTTAAAAAGCCAAGTTCTTACTCTCATCCACTTGTAAGGACTTCTCCATCATGAATGAAAAAATCTTGATTATCGAAGATGAAGCGCTGATTGCAGACTCCGTTAGCTATGCCCTCAAAAAAGAAGGCTACCAGGTCCTAGTGGCTACAGACGGCGCTCAAGGCTTGGCGATGGCTCGCGAACAATCGCCCGACCTCATTCTGCTGGATATTATGCTTCCCACGATAGACGGCTTCGAAATATGCCGCATTCTGCGAAAAGAAACAAGCATCCCAATTATTATGCTAACGGCAAAGGGCGAAGAAGTTGACCGCGTAGTCGGCTTAGAGTTGGGTGCAGATGACTACGTAATTAAACCCTTCAGCATTCGAGAGCTAATCGCGCGCCTAAAGGCAGTATTGAGACGCTCAAGCCTTGTGGAGGAATCCGGTAGGCAGGAAGTTTTGCGCGTGGGCGACCTAACTGTTGACTGTTCCAGAAGAATTGTTAAACTGGGCGACAAAACTATTTACCTTCCCTTAAAGGAATTCGAACTTCTTCGAATTCTTGTGAAAAATAGGGACCGCGTAATGACTCGCGACATGCTGCTGAATGCCGTTTGGGCTGAGGATGCTTACGAAAACAGCAGAACACTCGACGTCCACATCCGCTGGCTCCGCGAGAAAATAGAAGATAATCCCAGCTTGCCAAAACGCATTGTTACGGTTCGCGGCATTGGCTACATGTACGTCGGACAGAGCGATGACAAAGAAGATTAAATGGCGCTTTGTCTTAACCTACCTCGTTGTTACTTTCTTGGCTATTTTTAGCCTTGGCCTCACGCTTTCGTACTTTGTCGAACGCCAATTCATTGCCGAAGTCGAAGCCGCACTCCATGGGCACGGAACACTCGTTAAAGATGTGCTCGAGCCAAAAATACGCCAATCCAAATCAACCGATAGAGCCAATCTTGATAGGGTTTGCGAACGCCTTGCCGCCGATATTCGCGCAAGTGTTACCGTGTACGACAACCAAGGCCGCGTTATTGGAAGCAGTGGAACCGGCTTCCACGCACCCGGCGTCGAGGATTTAGCAAACTCTATAAAAGGACTGCAAGAAGGTTTTGGCTGTAGGATTTGCCACAGCGAAGCCCGCGAAGTCAAAGGCGCTGTTGTCGTCGTCCCACTAAAGGCAAATGGAAAACCAGCCGGAAAGGTTGTGCTCCAAGCCTCTCTATACGAAGCACGCCGCGCCGCCGGCAGAATGCACCGCATTATACTAGTAACGCTAGCCATAACAAGCGCAGTAGCAGTCGCAATTAGCATGCGACTTGCCTCTAGCATTGCCGACCCAATCAGCAAAATGAATGAGATGGCTAGAACAATGGCGGCTGGAGACCTTAGCCAGCGAGTGCCTGTGATGTCGAAAGATGAAATAGGCGAGCTTGCCGCTAGCCTTAACTTGATGGCTGACCGCCTTTGCGAGAATATCGAACAAGTAGCCGAACAGAAAAAAAGAATGGAAACCATCCTTCGAACAATGGCGGATGGCATAGTAGTAACCGACAAGCGCGGACGAATTATTCTGTTTAATCCTGCTTCCGAACGAATTTTAGGCATTAAATCAGAAAAGGTTGTAGGGGAACAAATCGAAGCGCTTAGCATGATTCCCGATGCCGTCGAAATGATTCACGGGACCGTAAAATCACGCCGCACGCTCAGAAAGGAATTAAAGATTCACGCTCCGGTAGAGCGAATTGTAAATGCTTACTCAGCGCCAGTAAGCGATGAAGGCGGCCAAATAATAGGAGTAGTGCTGGGTCTCCACGATGTTACCGAGATTCGCATGTTGGCAGAAGTCCGAAAGGACTTCGTGGCAAACGTTAGCCACGAACTACGAACGCCTGTCGCCGCAATTCGCGCAATTGTCGGCGCTCTGCAGTCCGGCGCCAAGGAAGACCCAGAGGTTCTGGAGCGTTTCGTAAACAGTCTCGATTCGGAAACAGAGCGACTCTCTCTTCTCCTTGCCGATTTGCTTAATATCTCAGAGCTTGAGTCAGGCAAACGCAAGCCACAGCGTTCAAACGTTTTGGTGCGGGAGTTGGTCGAGCAGGCAGTTGAGAACCTTTCAGAGAAGGCGCTCCAATACGAAGTCAGCGTTAAAATAAACGTTCCGCATGAAATGCAGATGTATGTGGACAAACGCCAAATGCATCAGGTGCTTATAAACCTTATAGACAATGCGATTAAGTATACGCCTGAGAAAGGCTCCGTCGAAATATCGGCATCCGAAACCAACGAAGACTGGATATTGAGCGTAAGCGATACGGGCGTCGGCATACCCCCTGCGCATATTGACCGCATATTCGAAAGATTCTACCGCGTGGACAAAGCAAGGTCGCGACAGCTTGGCGGCACAGGCTTAGGCTTGTCAATTGTGCAGGATATCGTCCAAGCACACGGCGGCAGGATATCCGTTGAAAGCACTGTCGGCGTTGGAAGCACCTTCACAATTGCTATCCCGAAAATGGAGCCTGAAAACTTGGCTTGACAATTTGGGACAGCTGAATTATGGTATAGCCAAATTACTCCTTGCTTTTTACAGCAGTTCCCTGTCTATAATTGTATTTGAAAACAGAAAGCTTGATATTAGAATAATGGAGTTGGCAAAGTGCTTTCAAAATTTCTTTTGAGCTCATACGAGATTGAGCTGATTTGTGCAGGTCCTCTATTCCTCCCGCCGTTCAAAGGCAGTACCCTCCGCGGCGCACTCACCATGCAGTTCAAGCGGCTGGTGTGCTATCAACCGAAGGTGAAGTCCTGCGAAGGCTGTGAGCTGGAATCAAAATGCGCATACGCCTACATATTCGAAACCCCCGCGACTCCAGAGCAGAAAGGCACCGTCGGATATAGCAAATTCCCTCGCCCCTTCGTCATCGAGCCACCCCTGGAAAACAAGCAGGAATACGAAGAAGGGGAACTCCTGCTAATGCGGCTTATCCTTTTCGGCAACGCAATAGAATATCTGCCGTACTTCGTAGTAACCCTTCGAGAACTCGGAGCGGAAGGCATTGGAAAAGGGAGAGCGCCTTTTACGTTAGGGAAAATTTACGCGGTTAATGATTTAACTGCCAGCCGCGAAGTCGTCTACGACCCCGCCGACTCAGTTGTCCGCTCCACTACCGTCAGATTGAATTACGCCGACATGGTCAAATATGCCGAGCGACTGCCAAAAGATAACCTGAAAATTCGGTTCCTAACCTGCACACGATTAATATACAACCATAAGCCCGCATTTCGGCCTGAGTTCCACATCCTTATGCGAAACCTTCTCCGCCGAATATCGCTTCTCTCGGCGGGCCACTGCGGCGAATGGCCCCAGCTTGACTACGCAGGCATTCACGAGCGCGCAGAAAAGGTGAAAATCGCCAGTGGGAATCTCGACCAAATATATTGGGAGCATGTATCGAACCGCCAGGGACGGCGAATACCCCACGAAGGCATCGTTGGCGACGTAACTTATGAAGGAGAGATGGAGGAGTTTCTTCCATACCTCGTCTTGGGCATGTTCACCCACGTCGGCGACTCTCCAGTATTCGGCATGGGGAAATATGAAATCATAGTGTAAGCAGTCAGGTGCCATTGCGTGAGAGCCTAATTACTTGCGAAATGCTAAAATTGCCAAAAAAGGGCAGGAGTCTCATGCCTGCCCTTTTTTGTTCCTAATGCGCTGATGTGGAAGACCTATGGGGAAAATCTACGCCGCCAGTGCGCCCCTTGCGGCAACCGTCTCCTCGGTGGATTCGTTGCTCAAATCTGTTTCCTTCGTTCCCCGATAGCGAACGATATACGTATAATCTCTCGCAGGGCCCGTAACGTAGTCATAATATGGCGAAGAGGATGAGAAAGCAATTAACTGGAACTTATCCTCGCCGGCTGCTTTGCGGTATATGTTTGCGCCCTTGACGCCCTCTGGCTTCCCATTTCTGCCTTCGTTCATCGGATTGGGACCCCAGTGGACTGTAACCTTTCCGAGGGTTACCTCGAGGAAGATGTCTGGAATCAACTCCTCAATCGGAACGGAATTAGTGGACACATTGGATGGCTTCAGGCCCAGGCTTACGCGCATCGCATCGGTCATAGCGGGGTGATGGTTGATGCGTTGGACGATTGGGCGCAGTTCGGCGACCATAGCTTTGCGCGTATTCTTCTTCTGTGCCGACATTGCCAGCGCCTCCTGAGCCAACTGCACGTAGGCGGTCAAATCATCGCTGAAACTGGTGCTCAAGTCCTGCAGTGTTTCCAAATCAGCGGCGACCATGCCGAACTCCGCCAAATGCGGCGTCAGCACAGTCAGGAAATTGCTCATCCAATCGCGAAGCTCCTCATCGTTTCTTGGCACATAATCTTTCATTCTATTTTACCTCTAAAATTAATAGTACCGTCATCCAGCAACTGTCCATCAAGGAATCGCAGTCTTCACCGGCCGGCACTGTAACCATCGCTTGGTACACATCAACCATCGCTTGGTAGAAAGCAACCATCGAATGGTAGAAGGCAACCATCGGATGGTGGAAAGCAACCATCGGATGGTGGAAAGCAACCGTCCGATGGTGGAAAGCAACCATCGAATGGTAGAAGGCAACCATCGAATGGTAGAAGGCAACCATCGAATGGTATACAGCAACAATCGGATGGTATACGATAACCTTTTAAAGGTACTTGGGTCCCATCGCATGGTGCTTGGGACCCTTTTGATGGGGCGAGAGTCCCTTTGGATGGGGTAAATCACCCAAGCGTCTGCTAATCAGCACAGCTATTGGGTGAGCGGTCCAACACTAATTGTTGGCGAGTGGGGCGCGAAAGATTAGGGCGGTATCAAGAAAAAAATCAAAAACCTTCTAAAAATTGATTTAAGCAAGAACGCCCGAACATGATTAAGCACTTTGTTTGCAGTCAACACCGCAAGAATTTAAAAGAACCGGCGATTGATTACTAGAAATATTAAAATGTTTGCTATTGACAGTTTAAAGAGGCTGTGGTAAAATCGGACAATTGTTCGATTAGTTAAGCAGTAAAGGCAAGGAGTCCGACTGCAAAAAGGGAAATTTAATTGGAAGGTAGTTAGTAAAGGGATGGCATACTTTTGATTAAAAAGACATTTTGGAACGATCGGCTGGCACCAAAGCCCCCATTAACCGCAAATCGAAACCAACACCGCCATCCCACCCCCGCCCAAAAAATTTCCCAAAATTCTCATTTGGTGATATGAATTAAAGTTAGGAATGCGATAAACTGTTTGCTAAGGAAGTAGATTAATGAAACACATTCGTAATTAATTTTTATGAGAAAAAGTCCTATGGATTACAAAGTAGAAAATATCAATAGATGTCTTCGTAACCTTGAAGGGGCTGAAGATATTTCGGCATATGATTATCAGGTCGAAGTAGCAAGGCATTTGTTTGACGGAAAGAATGTCCTCCTCAGGGTGCCAACAGGATGCGGGAAAACGTGGAGCGCCGTTATCCCATTTCTAATATCGAATGGATGGGAAAACCCTCCCCATCGGCTTATCTACGTTCTGCCTGTTAGAACACTGATTGACAGCATTGCTGCTTTACTGCGCGAAAAACTACCAAAATTAGATGGTTGGCAAGCCACGGATGTGACAGTTCAGACGGGAGTTACTTCGGAAGATCCTTTTCTTGACAGGGGTCGAATAATTGTAACGACTTTTGATCAGGTATTAAGCGGTTTGCTTGGGCGTCCATACTCACTTGGACCGTCTCTTCATAACGTTAATTCAGCGGCACTGCACGGCTGTCTTGTGGTATTCGATGAGTTTCATCTAATGCCCCCAGGAAAAGCGTTCATGACAGCGATTGCTTGCTGTAGAATGTTGAAAGGTCTTTGTCAAAGTGTTTGGATGACGGCTACAGCAACTGAGCCGCTGTGTGAAATGATAATCGAAAAACTTGAAGCAGTTAATGTGGAGCTAAGCGAAAGAGACAAACAGCGAATACCCGCACTTTTAGTGAAAAAAACCGTTAAACTTCATGACCGACCCATTTCGGTAGACGAAATAATGGCATGTAGTGGAAAACGTCTTGTGGTTGTCAATCAAGTTAAGCGTGCTCAGTCGCTTTACCTTAATTTAGCTGAAAAAGTAAGCAAAAGCACACCTTTAATCTGTTTGCATTCTCGTTTTTTGGAATGCGACCGCGATGTTCAAAGGCAGCGAATTCTAGAAATAATGGGTAAGCACTCTCCTTCCCAGGATGCTATTGTTATTGCAACTCAGGTTGTGGAAGTAGGACTTGATATATCTGCTGATTATTTGATGACAGAGCTAGCGCCTGCGAACTCTATTGTACAGCGTGCTGGTCGCTGTGCCAGATACGGTGGGGATGGTGAGGTGAATGTATACCAACTGCCAGAGGAGGAGAGAAACTGGTTGCCCTATGGAACCCCAAGTTGTTGTGACAATACACTAAGCGGTACGCATAAAGCCTTAGGCGAGATAGAGAGTTTAAGTTTTGAGAGTTCGCTTAGTCTTGTCGATTGTGTCCATAAAATTCAGGATAAGCAGGCTCTTGCTATGGGTTTAGATGAAAGATTACGTGAATTAGGAAATGAGATAATCAAACACAATTTTTGCAAAATTAACGAAGGAATCGGTCATTACATTCGGGATGCTGACCTTTCGGTTAATATGATTATCGAACGCAATGACAACTTTCATCCCTCAGAACGCCAGGGGGTCCGCGTTAGTCTTGATACTCTGCGCTCGTTTGTTCGGAGGTTTCCCCATTCAGGATTGAAAGTATGGACGTATGATGATGAAGGTAACGGTTTTTGGAAGAAGGTGGAGCAAGGTACGGAAGCTGTTGGATTTCATTTTCTTGTTTCGCCAGAATTAGCAAATTATAGCCCAGAATGGGGACTGATTTTGGGAGAGCCTGGTAATCATATTAGCCCTTATGCTTCGCCCCCAGAGCGTCCTGGATATGCTCCACCTGGGAGGGAACTATGGGCTGACCATGCTAAGCGAGTTGCTGAGTACATTGAAAAAAGACCACCATTTAAAGGAGGTTTTGGAGATACGAATGGTCTGCTTGTCCATGGATTAAGAAATTGCTATGAAATAGAGGCTGGAGTACTAAAGGAAGCAGTAGACTTTGCGGCTAAAGCGCATGACCTAGGCAAACTTCAAGAAGGCTGGCAGTCTTGGGCAAATGAAATAGAGTGCTCTTGTGATCCTATGTATAAACCGCAAGGCGCTTTAGCCCATACATCGGGTTCTGGTGTTGCTAAAACAACCAAGCCGCGACATGCACTGCAAAGCGCGTACATAGCTTATCAGTTACTTTGTTCATTGCACGAGGATTGGCCAGAAGAACTTTGCCTCGCTGTAATAACCGCAATTGCTTCACACCACGGCGGCTGGGTTTACCCAGATCCAAAAATCCAGAATCTTTGTGGAAGTGCCCAAAATGCAATCAAAGCTGTTTTTGGCGATGTGAACGTGAACTTTAAGCGGTCGGACTTTACAGAATTCGTCAGAGCATTAAATAAAAGCGCCACTGATGCCAATCGGATTCGATGCCAATGGCCTCTCACTAGCTTTATCATCAGAATGCTTCGGCTAAGCGATCGGGAAGCCACCGCAGAAGGAGGTTCTAATGAGTAAATATTATGTTCAGAGAAAAACAGAGACACAGGGCGATGTGTTCGCAGCAGTTGGCCTAGCAAAGTTGCTTGATTCAGAAGAACACCCAGCTCACATAAGAATGGAAGGTGATTACTTTATTGTAGAAGCGATGGATTCTCAAAATCAAAATTACAGTAAACTGTCTAGAAAGAGTATCTATCGCTATTTGGTCAATGGGAAGGTTAATGCGCCAGCTGAAATCCCTTTTTACAACCTAGTAGAGGCAAAAGAGCTTGAACAGAGAAAGGAAGAACAGAGAAATAAGTTGGAAGCGGAAAGAAAAAGAAACCCCAATTTACGTAATGATCCTGATATACAGCAGAAGCTTGAGGAATACGCTCCTGATCCTGAATATCGCTTGTATAGATTCTTTAGTACCATGCAGGCTGACACGGGAGCTAACAAAGCGCTGGAATACACGCATAGCAAGCAATCAAATTGGCCACAAGAACTTCAGCTAGCGTTAAAAGGAATGCAAAACCCGGCGGGAGCAATCCCGAATGTAAACCTAGGCGCAAGCGGCAATCAATTAATGAATCCGCTGATAGCAAAAGGATCTTATGGAATAAAGCCTTCAGGCACGAATCGGCATAATCCTAAGATTGCCGACACAGGCGACAACGAGATATTCCAATATTTTCGATATGGAGGCTATTTCTCCGCAGCTGTACCTTATCAAGATGAGAAGCAGAATTTAAGATTATTAACTCCGATTCCCAAAGATATCTCCCTTACTGCCTTCGAGCTAATAGTGCAGAAGCTTCGAAGCAGTAAATTTTTTAAGAGTAAAAAGCTGAAGCTAGATGTACTTGCGTCTTTGCGTGTTGCTGCTCTTCTTATCGAGCATTCTGAGTATGCAAGTTCAGAACAGCCCAACTTTGCAAAGCTCTTCATAAGCAATTATTCGCCGGCAGATCTAATTTCGGGTTTGCACATCACTCACTACTTAAAAACTAGTCAATTTGGAAAGAACGTGACCGAGCTGTCTTTTGTTGCAGTACCTGGTTGGTTTCCAATCAAGTCCAAGGAAGATGCTGATAGCTGGCGCAGTATTATCGAGGAGCATCAAAATATTCTACGCAATCTAGATGAGTCCAACAGCGAAGAAATCTCCTTACTTCAACAATACAGGAAGTTTCTGCAGATTAGGGACACTGAAGCTTTCACGGAGCTAATATGCTTCATCAGTAATTACGGTGCTTACTGGATGAGCGCTACAAACGACCCACGGCGTCGGCGAATGCCGCGGTTTACTACATCAACACTAGAAAGGATGGTAGAATCTATGGCACCAAACATTTCTGCAATTCTTAAAAACCCCCACTTCCAATCTATCGCTAAGGCAATTCGAAAATCAACCGTAAGTGCACAAGCGCAGAAGGCAATGGGGAAAAAACCTTGGCGTGAGATACGCTACGGGCTTGTTGCAGAGTTGAACCGAAAACGCTTTGTGAAGGAAGAATTGATTGAGGCATTGGCAATTTTTGTCACCCAATACAACAGCGAGAATGCCCGCCGTCGTGAGAATAAGGAATCCCTAAAAGCTGCACCTTCAAATATAACGACAGAGGACTTAGAAGGTGTTGCCGCACTAATTGATGAGACAGACAACCCAGCATTAATTGGTGCTCTTCTATGCGCCTATGGAACTTGTCGAGAGCCTGCGGCCGAGGCTGAAGAAATCAGGCAAGAGGAGGAAGAGTTGTTGGAATCAGAAATATCGGAAATTGAGGAGGTAGAAACAGAATGATTAGTTCACTTTCACTTTGCGCAAGAGTCAAACTAAACCTGCATAATCTTAACAACGAAGGAACTGAGGGTAATCAACAGCAGACTCGAATGGTTCACATTTTGGACGACGCTGGCAGAAAGCATGTGGTTAATGCTATCAGCGGCGATATGTTCAAACACATCATGGTTGAGCATCTGACGCCACTTCTTATCGCTGCTAAGCAGAATGTATGCCCAAATGCTGCTGCTCTTCATCCTGATAGGATACTATTGGATGAAAATTTCAGAAAACAAGCTGGGGCAAAGGATGCAAAAGAGATTCAAGACCTTATGATTTCTAACTGCGCAGTAACAGATATAGCTGGAACGCTCTACGCAGAGAAAGCTGTTGCGAGGAAAAGCATTGTTGAATTCGGTTGGGTAGTTGGAATACCCGAATACACCAGCACAGAGCAGTATTTCCATGTTAAGTATGACCCTTCGCGTGGGTCAGGCACCGGCACTGAGTCGGTTGCGGGCACGCAAGCCATTTTCCATCGTCCTGCTTCCTCAGGCATTTATGCATTGGTAGCGCATCTGGAACTATCTAGGATTGGACGGAACGATATTTCTCGTAAAGACGTCATCCCTGAGGCTGATAAAAAGGCACGCATGCGTGCAGCAATTCAAGCGCTTGGATGTACCCTAAGCGCTCCAAAAGGTGCACAGAGAAATACACAGTTTCCACATGTGATTGGAGCAGAGGGAATTATTGCTATATCTACTACATCCGTACCTGCTCCTACAATCAGTCCGTTGAATAACGGCTACCGAGAAGAGATTGAAAAAATCGCCGAAAAATTAAGCGAGTTATCAGGGGTTTCTATAGAGATTCGTAAATTCGATTCACTATCAGGAGCCCTAGAAATTCTGAATGAAATAAATAAGGGGATTGAGTGAGATGGCTTGGTTGTTGCTTCACTATCAGCCAACAACATTGTTTTCGCTTAAATCAAGCATCGCCACCAGCACTGTTGGTCGTTCACTTGTCATTCCAACACCATATGCTATCAAAATGGCTTTTGTTGATGCTGCTTTCAGAGCTGGTTGGGAAGAAAGCAAATGCAGGCAGTTGGTAGAAGATTTGGCAAAAGTTTGGGTGCGCATAAAGCCTGCTGTTGAATCAGTTGTTACTCAGACGATTCAAAAGATACGGCAAGAAGGCAAAGACCGGGAAAGTGAGAACCCATATATTTCTTCTATAGCGTACCGGGAAGTAGTATATGTCCAGGGGCATTGGATATGGGCTCTTAACCTACAGGACAATAGCGAACTAGCTAACGATATATTATGCCTAGCTCCCTTTGTTCATTATATAGGGAAACGTGGCTCAATGTTGCAGTTTGTTCAGTCTGAGTGGGCCGAGAGCCTCGGTTCAGAGTTCACCTTGCCTGTAACTGAAAGCCTTGGAGAGAAGCTAGCCGAACGATCGCGTATTATTCCGCTTGATGACTTTGGCCCTAAAGCCAAATTTGAGTATCTTAATTCATATGAACAAAAATTCAAGCCAAAGCTTGGAGAACATAGAATTCGCGTAGATACGCTCGTTCCTGTAACTATCTCGAATTGTGGCCCGGGATTTGTCCAGTATTCTGCCCAATTCGCTCAATAAAATAAAGCTGATAAGTCTAAAAAATAAAGTCTGTTCAAGATGTCCATACTCACCATCTTCGAATTTGGGGTCTTTCTTGGGAAGCATTCCGAAAGGCTGGTCATACGGAAAGGCGGCGAGACCATCGAGGAGCATCCGCTTATCAACCTCGAGCAGGTCCTCGTCGCCTGCCCGGGCGTTTCCATATCGTGCGACCTCATCTATGAATGCTGTGAGCGCGGCATACCTATCACTCTACTTACCTATTCCGGCAAACCATACGCAAAGGTCGTCTCTCCCGACCTTACCGCTACTATCATTACGCGCCGAGAGCAAATTGCCGCGCTAAACGATTCGCGCAGTGTCGAATTGGCAAAGGCATTTGCTTATGGAAAACTGGTAAACCAAGCGAACTTGCTTCGGTATTTTGCCAAATATCGCAAGCAGACTGATTCTGCCGGGTTTAAAGCTATTTCTAAATGTGCCAACCAGATCATTAAACTCAGAGACGAGCTGTCGAATGTCTATGCGGAAAATGCTGACGGCGCACGCGAGACCATTCTAAACCTAGAAGGCAGGGCGGGCGCCGCGTATTGGGAAGGAGTAAAGCTAATCCTGGGCGATAGGGCGGTTTTCACCAAACGTAAACATCGAGGAGCCGCCGACGCCGTGAATGCTATGCTAAACTACGGCTATGGAATAATCTATAGCCAGGTATGGTCGGCAATTACATTGGCGGGCTTAGAGCCGTTTGCCGGATTCATTCACGCTGACAGGCCAGGCAAGCCGAGCCTAGTCTTGGACATGGTGGAGGAGTTTCGCCAGCCAATTGTAGACCAGCCGCTTATTGCCGCAATCAGAAAAGGCTTCAAAATTGAAATGGAAGCCGCCGACGATGATGAAGATGCCCGACTTTCCGATGCCTCGAGAAGGGAAATCGCAAAGCGCATTCTAGCGCGCTTGGAGGACAAGGTTAGCTACGAAGGCAAAAAGTGGGAGCTGAAAAGCGTAATTCAGTTGCAGTGCCGACGCGTCGCTTCCTACCTTCGGGGTGAACGCGACTACAAGCCCTTCATCTCGAAATGGTAAAAGGAAACCCATTGCTTGGTGTCGAAAATAACAAACAAGCTATAAATAGGAGACATCTAGAACGATTCCAGAACTAAATGATGAAGGAAAACTGCTCAGATGTGAGAGACATTGGCTAGTAATAAGGTTCCATGGCCACAAGAACAGCCTAAATGAATGTGATAAAAAGGGATGGGCGGTGTCTTAGCCGAAATGCCTACGGAATCACAAGGCGATGCCGGTCTTGATGCATTGTTTGATAAAGAAATATGGACGGATGAAGAAATTAAGTCCGCCAAATGCCTAATATCCTTCTTGAAGGAGCTGTTGGAATCCATTGATATCCTTGGCGGGTACAAGTCCAAGGGCTGTGGCAGTGTGAAAATAACAGTAAAGTAGATTTAACGAGGTCTGCGCATAATGCAAACCCTAGTCATTTACGATGTGCCGAGCAATAAACTGCGAAACAAAATCGCTGACGTGTGCCTCGACTACGCACTCGAGCGAATCCAGCTGTCTGCGTTTCTCGGCGACATGACCGCCAATAGATGCGAAGAGCTCCTGCTGAAAATAAAGCGCCATATGGGCAATAAAGAGGGAAATGTGCAAATCTTCCCTGTCTGCGAGAAATGCCTGAAGCACCGCAAACAGCTTATAAATAAAAAAGATGACGACAGCCTGCCAAAATCAAAAACTCGCAGGGCAAAATCCAATGAATGAATTGGTTGCGCAAGAAAATACACAAAGCCAGTTCTTGGTGCGGGTAAGCGATATAAAGCAGTGGCTGTATTGCCCAAGGGTAGTCTACTTCACCTATGTAATGCCGGTGCGCAGAAAGGTAACAACAAAAATGAAGGTCGGCTTGGATAAACACGAGGTTATTTCTGCGCTCGAGCGTCGCCGAAAACTGCGCGAATACGGCATAATCGAAGGGAAGCGATTGTTCCATGTGGCGCTCAAATCTCAAAAGCTGGGCTTAACAGGAGTATTAGACCTCCTTCTAATAGCAGGCTCGGATTACTATCCTGTAGATTTCAAAGATACAACCCGCGGAGTATTCGCCAATCATAAGTATCAGCTTGCTGGTTATGCCTTGCTGATTGAAAGCGAATACTCCTGCCGGGTGCAAAAGGGGTTTATATATCAAATTCCCGACAACAAGGTATACTCAATAGCAATTAATGAAGAGCTGAAGGCAGAAGTTTGCCGGGTAGTGCGCGAAATTCGGGAGATGATAGCTAAGGAAACAATGCCGCAGCCGCCAGCACAAAAAGGCAAGTGCATTGACTGCGAATTTTTAAATTTCTGTGGCGATAGGTTTTAAAAGCCATTTTCGAAGATGGGTATATCTGCACGAAAACCCAGTGTATCTTCGAAAAATAGGAAATTAAGGAGGCATGCAAGCGGTTTTAACTACTAAATGTTAATGATATATTCAATGTATAGACACCCTTTGTTGGAAAAGTTGACAAGGGTTTCATTATTTGATGTATTTCCGGATAGCGGGACTAAAAATTTTTGGCGTCCAACGGCCGAATTTTCGAAGATAGAGGGCAAAAATTGACTGAAAAACGATTTGCGAAAATGCGAAATCGAAGGGTTTGCATGGTTTTAGGGCGCTCAAATGCCTTGAATTTGGTATTTTATTGTGGTAAAATGCAGTAAGCGGTCGGGTTGCAGACTATTCCTCAGTAAGTAGAGGACTGAAAGGCGGTGGCTCCAAGGATGCACCAGCCAGATCCTCAGCAGGTTGCAGACTATTCCTCAGTAAGTAGAGGACTGAAAGAAAGCATGCTAGCTAGAAGCATCGCCACCTCAAATCTCGAGTTGCAGACTATTCCTCAGTAAGTAGAGGACTGAAAGCAACAGCACTCCCTGCTCAACTGCCTCCTTGCCGCCGGTTGCAGACTATTCCTCAGTAAGTAGAGGACTGAAAGTCCTTAATGCTGTTTTCCTGCAGGCTGTTCTTTGTTGCTGTTGCAGACTATTCCTCAGTAAGTAGAGGACTGAAAGACCTGAAAGTCGTCACTGAGGACGACTTGAAAAAAAATTGTTGCAGACTATTCCTCAGTAAGTAGAGGACTGAAAGCGGATATGGGAATTAGAAACTTTTTCGGATATGGGAATTAGTTGCAGACTATTCCTCAGTAAGTAGAGGACTGAAAGCGCAATTAGGAGCTTACAGCTAATCTTCGTGGCATTCAGTTGCAGACTATTCCTCAGTAAGTAGAGGACTGAAAGCACAGGGTTCATCAGGATGAGCCTTAACATGCTCCAAGTTGCAGACTATTCCTCAGTAAGTAGAGGACTGAAAGACACGCGCGGTATAACTTACACGTTATACCGCCTTATTGAGTTGCAGACTATTCCTCAGTAAGTAGAGGACTGAAAGCGATGCTTTTTTGACGATGTCAAGCCTGATGAATGGGTTGCAGACTATTCCTCAGTAAGTAGAGGACTGAAAGACTGATGTTTTGGGCACGCTTGAGCGTCTTAAACGGTTGTTGCAGACTATTCCTCAGTAAGTAGAGGACTGAAAGTACTCGAAAACGAATTTTGCAACACGCCCAGCAGCTACTGTTGCAGACTATTCCTCAGTAAGTAGAGGACTGAAAGCTATTTTAATCGTCCGGCCGGGTCGAATATCATTACGTTGCAGACTATTCCTCAGTAAGTAGAGGACTGAAAGTACACTTTGTACAAGCTTGAGGATGGCCGCTTGCTTTTAGTTGCAGACTATTCCTCAGTAAGTAGAGGACTGAAAGAACCAATCACTCGCCTGCAAAGCGAGCAGATTCTTAAGTTGCAGACTATTCCTCAGTAAGTAGAGGACTGAAAGTTGAGGAGCCTAAAGCAAATCCAGGTTGCCCAAAGCAGTTGCAGACTATTCCTCAGTAAGTAGAGGACTGAAAGTCCAATTGCCCTTGTTGTCCGCCGTATAGTTTTCATGTTGCAGACTATTCCTCAGTAAGTAGAGGACTGAAAGTTCACATGGAGTAGCAGCCTTCCGTCGGCTAAGCGATAGTTGCAGACTATTCCTCAGTAAGTAGAGGACTGAAAGATTCGACCAAACATTCTAAATACTAAATCTTAACTTGATAAGTTGCAGACTATTCCTCAGTAAGTAGAGGACTGAAAGAACGAAGATTCGAATTCAGTCAGCCATTCCCGCGCGCATTGTTGCAGACTATTCCTGAGTAAGTAGAGGACTGAAAGGGAAAGCGAGAAGTAGCCCGTGGACTGCATTATGCCGTGTTGCAGACTATTCCTCAGTAAGTAGAGGACTGAAAGGCTTGATATGTTTTGCCACCAATCACTACCTCGACAGGTTGCAGACTATTCCTCAGTAAGTAGAGGACTGAAAGACACACAAAAAAACATGAGAGGGGGGTGAAAAAAGTGTTGCAGACTATTCCTCAGTAAGTAGAGGACTGAAAGTAACCGGATGAACGTTGAGCGGCCAAGTGTGATATATAGTTGCAGACTATTCCTCAGTAAGTAGAGGACTGAAAGCTTACTCCAGTCATGAACATGCAGCAAGAGCCTTCCGTGTTGCAGACTATTCCTCAGTAAGTAGAGGACTGAAAGTCGGTATTCTTGCGGACAAACCGCGGGCTTAAGCCGAGTTGCAGACTATTCCTCAGTAAGTAGAGGACTGAAAGGGCGATTAGTTCGTCTGGGCGCTCATTACGGAGATTGTTGCAGACTATTCCTCAGTAAGTAGAGGACTGAAAGTTACGAAGTAAGGATGTGAGGGTCTAGTCTTTGGCAGCGCCCAAGTTGCAGACTATTCCTCAGTAAGTAGAGGACTGAAAGGTTTCTATCGTGCCGACACTTACAATAAATTCTTCCCAAGTTGCAGACTATTCCTCAGTAAGTAGAGGACTGAAAGGTTTCTACCGTGCCAACATTTATAATAAGTTCATCATGTTGCAGACTATTCCTCAGTAAGTAGAGGACTGAAAGACCTTGACCTGCATTTGCGCAGCCCAAACAACGATGTTGCAGACTATTCCTCAGTAAGTAGAGGACTGAAAGGTGGTATAACCTATACATTATATCGCTTGGTTGACGGAGTTGCAGACTATTCCTCAGTAAGTAGAGGACTGAAAGAATGTGCCAAGCGCAAGTTAGTTAGCTATAGCCATCTTTGTTGCAGACTATTCCTCAGTAAGTAGAGGACTGAAAGCCCAACGATTTTGATCAACCTTCTTCATTCTTTTTGTTGCAGACTATTCCTCAGTAAGTAGAGGACTGAAAGGTCTCTATCGTGCCTACATTTATAACAAACTCCTCACAAGGTTGCAGACTATTCCTCAGTAAGTAGAGGACTGAAAGGCGAGAGTGGTCGTCCGACGGCAATATGTATGCTCATATTAGTTGCAGACTATTCCTCAGTAAGTAGAGGACTGAAAGTCTGTAAGCTCGTTCAGAAGACTACCGCGAATTTCGTTGGTTGCAGACTATTCCTCAGTAAGTAGAGGACTGAAAGTTTTTTTAATATTGGGGCGGCGAATGCCGCCCCAGGTTGTTGCAGACTATTCCTCAGTAAGTAGAGGACTGAAAGAATTTCTTTCGCCAATAGTTTGTAATCTTCTCTTAGATGTTGCAGACTATTCCTCAGTAAGTAGAGGACTGAAAGCCCAGCAGCTCAAGCTCGTCGTCGGAGAAGACAAATTTGTTGCAGACTATTCCTCAGTAAGTAGAGGACTGAAAGGTCTCTATCGTGCCTACATTTATAACAAACTCCTCACAAGGTTGCAGACTATTCCTCAGTAAGTAGAGGACTGAAAGGCGAGAGTGGTCGTCCGACGGCAATATGTATGCTCATATTAGTTGCAGACTATTCCTCAGTAAGTAGAGGACTGAAAGTCTGTAAGCTCGTTCAGAAGACTACCGCGAATTTCGTTGGTTGCAGACTATTCCTCAGTAAGTAGAGGACTGAAAGTTACGAAGTAAGGATGTGAGGGTCTAGTCTTTGGCAGCGCCCAAGTTGCAGACTATTCCTCAGTAAGTAGAGGATTTAAAAGTAGTATTTCCATAACCATTCTTTATCGAAAAGCGTAACCAGTTGCAGTGCCGACGCGTCGTTTCCTTCCTTCGAGGCGAACGCGACTACAAGCCCTTCATCTAGAAATGGAAAAAGGAAACCAATTGCTTGGTGTCAAATCATAAAGAAAACCCTTTTTATTCTAAATATGCTACGCTTCTTTTCGTAAGCCTGTCGCAAGCAAGGAGGAAATATGAAAAAAGAGTTGAGGGTTACATTACAAGCAGTAACTCCATTGCTGCTAGCGGGAGCCGAGCCACAGAGTCCAGAACTGCGGCCTCCAAGTTTCCGCGGTGCATTTCGCTACTGGCTACGAGCAGCCCTGGGCGGGGTAATTGGCGATGGGGATATTGATGGTTTGCAAAAAATTGAAAGTGCAGTCTTTGGAAGTACGGAGTGCGCATCACCAATAAGCCTTAAAACTTATTGCACCTCTAATAAACTTAACTTTCAGGATACTACGATACTTCCGCATATAGAAAGGAAAGCAGTGGGTTCAAGAAAGGCATTTAAAGCTGGAGAAAATTTCGATTTGTCTATGTTCACCGGCAAAGACAATGACCGTATATGGAACGCGGCGTGTTCTGCACTTAGGTTGGCTCTTACTTTTGGAGGTATAGGACTGCGTTCTAGGAGAGGATATGGAACGCTATGCATCTGTGAATCGAGCGACAGAGAGTTGGTCCCAACTTTTCCTGAATCATTTTGCGGTTGGGAAAAATACGTAAAAGAAACGGTAGAGTTCGCGGTCAAATCTGTTAAATGCCTTTGCGAGAGTGCAGGAAAGAACATTCTTCCAGATCCGCCAAATGGACCAACCAAATATCCATGTGCAAATAAGATGTCACTGATTCAGCTATGCGATTTAAAAGCGAAAACTGCAATGGATGCTGTAAAACAGTTTATGAAAAATGTGCCAAAGGATCCTGCATTCGGTGGTATTAGATCTCGCCAAGCTTCTCGCCAAGCTTCCCCCCTGTGGGTTAGGCCAATAAAAACAAATAAAGATGAATACGGCTTGCTTTTCTGCGTCCTTGCTTCTTCGTTTAAAGGGGCTAATTACGACAAAATTAGCAATTTCTTGAATGAAAAATTTCAAGGCAAGGTTGTGAAGGTAAAGGGGTGGAACTCATGAGCGATGCAATAATCATATTTACGTTCAGTCCGGTCCAGCAGTTCATAGCGGAAGCAAGGCGCTTGGCAGATTTATTCACGGGTAGCAAAATACTTGTGGAGTTGGCAAGGGCAGCTGGAAGAGCAATTGGGGAAGATAGGCTAATCTATCCGCAAAAACTCGATGCTGACGTTCCAAATAAGCTCGTGGCAGTTGTGCCTTGGGAAAAAGCAAAGGGAATAGCAGAGAAGGCTCATAAAGCCCTTTTGAATGAATGGATGAAGATTGCGGACGAGGCAAAGAAAAAGTTAGAGTCAATAGAACCAAAGCCTGATGATGAATGGAATAAAATATGGGAGCGACAAATCAACAATTTATGGGAAGTCTACTGGGCAGCGGCTTCGCTGGAGAATCGCTCGTATAAAGATGCCTTTAACGAAGCCTCAAGAGTATTGGATGCTGTAAAGCGTACTCGGCACTTTAACGCTGCCGGGAAGGACGGATCCGGGGAGGACGGATTGAAAGATACGTTGAGTGGGCGTCGGTCTGCATTGCGTATAAAATCTGACAATGCCTTGTCATATTGGAAGAAGATTAGTAGTAAGTTTGTTCCAGCCAAACTTAGGCCTGATGGACGAGAGCGGCTTGATGCAATTGGCGCCGTCAAACGCTTTTGCAAAATTGCTGAAACGTCTTTCCCTTCCACTTCAACTGTTGCCGCAGCTGATTTCTTGGAGCTTATACGGCAACATCGTGAAAATCTTGCTGATTATCGGGCGGCAGTAGAAAAATTGCTTAAGGAACATCTATATACCGTCCTGGATAGCGATGAAGATTGGCCATATGATGGTGACCTGCTATATATGGAGACCCTAGCTGAAGGTCGTCTTAGGGATAGTTATGGAGTAAGTGAGCTCGATAAAAAGGAACTTTCGGAAGCTCAGAAAAAGCTTTCGGAGATTTATGGAAAGGTAGGCTGTTATCCGTCGCCATACTATGCCATTATAATGCTCGATGGTGACAAAATGGGTGAGCGTATTGATAAACTTCTTGAGACCGAAAATCCTGAGGAAGAGCACAAGAAGTTTAGCGGGCGACTTGCAGAATTCGCTGCCTCTGTGCCCGATTTGATTGAGAATAAGAAGTGGCTTGTATACAACGGCGGGGATGATGTATTGCTGTTGTGCCCATTATCAAAAGCTATTCACCTTGCAAATAAACTTGCCCAGAAATTTAGCGAAACCGTGGGAGAGGTAACGGCATCTGCAGGAATTGCAATTGTGCACCACCTTTATCCACTAGACGCTTCTTTGAGCGCAGCACGAAGGGCTGAAGCAGAAGCAAAAAGACTCCGCGGGAAAAATGCTGTTTGTCTCCATATTTTGAAGCGCAGCGGTGAAGAAGTCCGCATAGGCAGCAAATGGGATGGTTTGGAAGAGAGGTTCAATTTAATCGTATCTTGCTTTAAGGAAAAAAAACTTGCTTCTAAGTTTGCTTACGATGTGCTCGATGAGGCTCGGATTGTTACAGGATTAGAAAATAAAGATGCATGTTTAGCGTGCATCAAGCGTCTTATAAAACGCCACAAGTCCGATATGCTTTCACAGGAAGAGGAAGATAGCCTATTAAGCAAAATGGATGAATGGATAGATGCTCTAGACGAAATCACTCCTAAGGAAAACAATAAGCCACAAGGCTTTGCCGAACTTGGGCGATGGTTGGTCTTCGCGCAATTTATCGCGCAGGGAGGTGTAGAATAATGCATCTTTTCCTAGAACCTGTTGATGTTTGGCTGTTTCGCGACGGGAGGTCATTTGATGCTGGCAGCGACCACCGCGCAGTGAGTTTCTTTCCTCCATACCCGACGGTTATGCAGGGCGCAATACGCTCACACTATTTAGTGATAAAAAATGTCAATTTAAAAGATGCTAAAGCTATTTCTGATATAGTCGGCACGGTGGATTGTTATAAGGATCTAAGAATGCGAGGCCCATTTCTTGCAAAGAAAGAGGATAATGGAAAGATTGTGCGGTACCTACCGGTTCCAGCCGACATTTTCCCCGCAGAAGATGGTGTGCAGTCCCTTAGCCCTTGCAAAATTCCTGATGGCATAATTGCAAGCAACGTAACACCTAACCTTCTTCTACCAACCGGGAAGCCTAAAAAGGTAGAGACTGGAAATTGGCTGCCTGAGTACGATTTGAAGCAATGCTTGGAAGGAAAAAAGGTTAAACCCGTTGCAGACCATGATTTATTTGTTAGGGAGTCGCGAATTGGCATTGACATAAACGATTACACTCGTACAACTGAGCAAGGAAAGCTATATGAGGTAGAGTTTATCCGTCCCCAAGAAGGGGTAGGCCTTTTGGTCGAGGTCTCGGGCTACAGAGACTGGCCAGATAATGGCATCATGCGCATTGGCGGAGAGGGCAGAGGTGCATTCTTTACTAAAGTGGATGATGTATGCTGGTGCAGTCCTCCAAATCCTTTGCCAGGACTATTCAAAATCTACTTCGCATCTCCAACTTACTTTAATGCTGGATGGAAGCCCAACGACTGGAGTCAATTTTTCGAGGGAGATGTTGAGCTTAAAGCGGCAGCGGTAAATCGCTATGAGAGCGTCGGTGGATATGACTGGGCAAATAATGCCCACAAGCCTGCCCGACGATATGTTCCTGCCGGGAGTGTTTACTACTTTGAGTCTAAAGGAGAAGCAAGGTTGAAAACCGACTTAATTCAAGGAGCAATCACAGACTTTGGCGCCGAAATAGGTTTCGGCCAAATTATTGTAAAGGAGTGGAACAATGTTTGAAGCAGCAAGCTTGTTATTTATCTATGTTGAAACCCCACTGCACGCTGGCAGTGGTAGAAGTCTAGGCGCTGTAGATTTACCTATACAAAGAGAACGTACAACGGATTATCCAATAATCCAGGCAAGCAGCATCAAAGGCCGCCTCCGCGATGAGTGCAAGAATAAAAGTGGACTGAGTAACGAAGAACATCTTGCTATATTCGGCCCGGAGACCGGGAACGCTTCAGATCATGCAGGCGCACTTTCAGTAGGCGATGCGCGCATTTTGCTTTTCCCTGTTCGCTCGCTGGCTGGGGTGTTCGCATGGACAACCAGTATTAATGCCTTAGCCCGCTTTTTGCGTGATGCAAGTGCGGTAGGGGTTAAATTGAATTTGGAGCTTCCAGAAGAACCCAACCCTGATAGTGCTTTGGTGGCGGGTGATGAGCTCAAAGCTGGTGACCGTATAGTTCTTGAGGAGTTCAGTTTTGAACCGGTTAATAATGGAACGGTTAATGAAATCGGCAAATGGCTCGAAAGCAACGCCCTACCTGAAGGCAACGAATACAAGTATTGGCGCGAAAGCTTGCCAAAGAAGCTCTGCATTTTGCCGGAGGATGCTTTTCGTGATTTTGTAAAGTATGCCACCGAAGTGCAGACGCATATAAAGCTCGATGATAATACGAAAACAGTAGCGAAAAATGCCCTTTGGACTTCGGAGAGTCTCCCTACAGATTCTCTGCTTTACGCTCCTCTAATGGCAACAAAATCTCGTAGGGAAAGCATAGGACTTAGTGGTAAAGACGTTCTCCAAAAGCTTGCTGAACTAAAAATCACACGCACCAGATTGGGTGGCGACGAGACTACCGGACAGGGAGTGGTAGCGCTAAGGTTCTATCAGCCTTCAGGAGGTGACCAGAAATGAGCAGACAGCGATCTTTGGAACAGGAGCGTGCAAAAGGGGCTTGGAGCAAAGTAAAAGAAGTTGCGAAAGATCGTGATATTGCTGAGGAATATGCCCAATTGGCAAAAAGCGCTCCTGCTGATATCCAGTCGAATGGTCTTGGCCAAACTCTCGCGTTCTGGAGGGCGAAAAAGGGTGGTCATCACAAGAAACTTGGGGAACACGTCTCCGAGTGGGTAATGAACCAGATGAACCAGCCCGGAAAGGATTTGCTTGACTGGATTGTGAACGAAGCCACCACAAATGATTACCGCCGTGCAACTGCCGAGGCAATTGCATTTCTAAATTGGGTTAAGCGTTTTGCTACAGCTGAATTGGGAGGTGAATAATGGGCAATAATATCTGTATCCCAATCCCAAAGCAGAGCGTTGATGCTTACAAAAAACATAAGGACAAACAGTATCAAAACCCGGGGCTTATATTCGACCGTTTCATCCGGTATTTAGGAACGGAATCGAAAGACGAAAAGTCATCCCGCGGCAATAAAAAGGAGGAGCTTGAAAAGGTTCGCGAGGCTGCCGAGAAGATTGATGATGAATTGCTAAAAGCTTGGAATGCGCGTTGGGAAGCCTCAGTGCGTTCTGCTGGAGCTGTTTCGTTCGAAATGAAAACCCACTGGCGTTTTGTGACAGGCTTGGGGCGAAAAGGTCCTTTGGAAATCGGCTTTACTTTCCACAGATATGGCTTCCCAATTCTACCTGGGAGTAGTGTTAAGGGCATCGCCCGAGCATATGCTTCTCAGTTTGAAGGCAAGAATGAAAATGATGAGGATTTCCGAACCATATTCGGCTGTGCTCCGCAAGGCGGGGAGGACGAAACTGACGCACTTTGTGGTGGGGCAATCTTCTTTGATGCAATCCCTTCACGCGAGCCTAAATTGGATATTGATATCATGAACCCGCATTTTCCTGAGTACTACCAGGGAAAAAAGGCGCCAACCGATTGTCAGAATCCGGTTCCGATATATTTTCTTACAGTCGCGCCTGGGACGGAGTTCCGCTTTGCCGTCGGTTGGCGAGGAACGCTGGATGAAAAAACAGAGAAGCTCCTAAACAAAGCCGTGGAGTGGCTTAAATGCGGGTTAATGGAGCTTGGCGCCGGTGCGAAAACCAGCGCTGGCTATGGCTATTTCATTGAAACCCATCCTACTCAGGACGCTTCGAAGAGTACTGCTGCCGCTTCTGCACAGAGAACCCCAGCGGAATCTGATGAAAACGCTCTCGTAGAAAGAATCCTCAATATCTCGCTCCCGCAAATAAAGAGCACAATAAAAAACTATTTCGATAAGTGGGACCGACTCCCAGATGGTCCTGGGAAATTAAAGGTGGCAAGAGCTTTGAAAGACCAAATGGAAAAAGCTAGCATATTAAAAGATAAGAAGTGGTCTGGTAAAGACTGGGTGCTCAAGGTGCGAGAATACCTTGAAGCACATGAGAACTCAGAGGACGTGGGATAAAAATGAAAACATTAGTTGAACTTGTTGGCGAACAGCCGACTCCAAATCTGATTGTTGTGAAATATCTTCAACCTCGTGAAGTTATTCTTATAGTTACAGAAAATAAAGCTGTAAAAGAGGTTGCAGAAAGGCTGGAAAAAGTAATAAAAGAAAATTCAAAGGGGGCAAATAGTCCGTGCCTAAAATTTCTTGAAATGCCAGATGCCTATAATATCCCGGATATTCTCCAAAAATTGGAAGCCTATATTAAAGATAATAAAATTAACAAGGAAAACCTAATTTTCAATATTACCGGCGGAACAAAACCTATGTCTATTGCCGCTTGGTCTCTTGCGGGTAAGCTAGGCATTGAATGCGTATATCTTCAAAGCGAGGGTGGCAAAAGCCTACTGCATACCTGTCGTTTCCCAGAAGGTAAACTTCAGCCGGTGCAAGAAAGCCCACGTGAGATTCCCTCAAAAATAACTCTTGATGAGTACATTAAGTCACATTTTGGAGATTATACAGCAAAAGAGCCAGAAAACCCGGCTGAGATAAGTATCGTCAATGCTCTTGCAGAGAATGTATGCGAGTTGATGACAAGTATAAGGCCAAAGACTCATAATGTGGAAATCGATCTAATGTTTAGATATGGTAACCAGGTTGGGATTGCAGAGGTAAAAACTGGTGGGAAAGCAAGGGGAAAGGATCCCATCGACCAGTTAAGTACCCTATCCGATACGCGCTTATCAGGCGCTTATATAAAGAAATTTCTTTTCCTAAGCGAAGAACAAGAAGAGAATAACAAAAGGCTTGCGGAAAACCTCCGCATTAAAACGGTGGTGCTAAAAAGCTTGGCACAGGAAGGCTCCAATGAACTGTCAGAAGACGACAAGCAGCTGTTAATAAACGAAGTGACTAGTACCTTCCACAGGGGTGACGCATGATTATTTTAAATTTCTCTCACCCGCTCACAAGCGAACATCTTGCCCAAATCGAAAAGCTGACGGGGCGAAAGATTAATAAGGTGATGGATATTGAAAGTCATATAAACACTTCACTGCCGCTCCATCCGCAGATAGTTTCTATCATAGACAGCATCCCGCTGACGCCAACAGAGTGGCAAACGGAGCAATTGCTAATCAATCCGCCGTCGCTCAACTACAGCGCGGTTGTGCTGACAGCCGAACTGCACGGCCGAATGGGCTATTTCCCGACAATCTTGCGCTTGCGGCCCGTTCCAAACGCAACTCCGACGGTTTTCGAAGTAGCGGAGGTTCTCAATTTGAACGAAGTTAGAAACACAGCTCGCTCTAGAAGCATGCATATTGGTGAATCTACATGCAAACCCTAGTCATTTACGATATGCCGAGCAAGTTATAGACTATTCCTCAGTAAGTAGAGGACTGAAAGTCATACCTTGCTCATCTCTTATTTTTACTGCAAATGCGCCGGCAAGAATAAGAGAAACCTCACCTTGCGTTGACACCTCATTTTGTTGGATGCTACACTGAGACATCTCCAAGATTTTACTTAGGCTTTTGGAAAATGAGTGGTTTTCTATGCGAGCCTTGCGTAATTACTGTTTGAGTTTGCTCTTTCTGTTTATAGGTTCCGCGGTCATGACTGCGTCGGTGCCTTCGCGGTCAGTTGAGATACGCGGCGTGTGGATGGATAGAAAGAGCATCCCCAAGACCGAGAAGGGCATTCGCGAGTTAATCCGAAGCTATGCGAAAGCTGGCATTAATATTGTCTATCCCGAAGTTATTTTTAATGGCTACTCTGCTTATCCAAGCTCATATCTCACACAAATGGATTTGTGGGACGGCATAGATATGCTTGGCATTTTGATTGACGAGGCTCACAAATGTGGAATTGAGGTGCATCCTTGGGTTTGGGTATTCAGAGTTGGCAACATAAACGACATGGGAGGAATATTAAAGCGCCATCCTGATTGGGCCGCGGTGAATAAAGAAGGAAAGATTCTATCCGAAAGAGGAGGTTATTGGCTGTGCCCCTCGCATCCTGCTGTCCGCCGGCTGCTTATGCGAGCAATCACGGAGCTAGCGGTGAAGTATCCAGTTGATGGAATCCAGCTCGACTACATTCGGTTTGAATACCAAGAACCAGTGCCAACTTGCTACTGCGACCGCTGTCGAAGAAAGTTTATGGAAGAACATGGTATTGACCCAATGAAAATAGAGGACTTCACCAATCAGGCAGTTATCTGGCATATGTGGCGCGAAAACCTTGTGAATACTTTTGTTCGCGATGTAAGCTGTGAATTAAGAAAGACCAGGCAGAATCTCAAAGTTTCGGCGGCGGTTTTCCCCGACGCAAAAGGAGCACGTTTGAGCGTGCTTCAAGATTGGCTGCATTGGGCTGTGAATGGGTGGGTAGACTTCTTGGCACCCATGAGCTACACCCGCGGTGCAGTGGATTTTCAGAGGACCGTATCCAAAGCGGTGGAGTCAGTAGGCTTCTTTTCGTTTCTTGCGCCGGGCATTGGGCTCTTTTTTCTTGATAGGAATCCTGAAAAAATGATTGAACAGATAAGCATATCTAGAGATTCCGGAGTTGCTGGAGTAAGCCTCTTTGCATCGGCGTATCTTGACGAAAAGCATTTGAAAGCACTGGCTGTTGGGCCATTTAGGAAAAAGGCTGGGCTTCCGTTTCGTGCTTCATTGGAACAAGTTAAGCGCATCATGTCGGAAGTAAAAAGGAAGCTTAAAGCAACGGCTTCCTCCGATGTGCTGAAGGAGGCTTCGCATGAGCTTGGGCTTGCAAAGCAGATAACCGATAATGCGTTGTTCTGGAGTAAAGCTCCTGAGTATGTAGAACCCAAGCCGCCAGATATATTTGTTCCAGATTTTGTTATACCGATTCCGTCTATTGAAGCTCTAAGGGCGTCGGAAGCGCCGACAATTGATGGGAAGTTGGATGATTCAGTTTGGCGCTCGGCGGCAAAAGCTAAGATAGAATATACTTTATTAGGCAAGGAAGCTACCCAGCCTACGATAGTAATGTTGACGTACGACACTAATAATTTGTATGTAGCTTTTCAGTGTTTCGAGCCAAAGTTAAACGTAGTGCGCACGAAAGCAAAAGAGCGAGATGGACTGGTATTCCAAGACGACTCGGTGGAAATCTTCATTGGGTTGAATTCAAAAGATTATTTTCACTTTGTGGTGAATGCCGAAGGAATTTGCTACGATGCAAAAGGTTATGATGCGTCATGGAACGCTGATTGGAGTGCCGCGGCAGGAAGAGAAAGCAATGGCTGGATTGTTGAGGTATCGGTTCCATTTAGTTCATTGGGCAAAACGCCGGTTAGCGGCGAATCGTGGCGGGCAAACTTTTGCCGCAATCGCGTGCTTGTATACAGCGAAGTTGAAACTACTTGTTGGTCGCCGACATATGGTTCGCTCCATACTCCGAAGCGATTCGGAGAAATTCGATTTCAACAGTAGATTGGCTTATAGTGCCTGCCTTATATAGGCGGGTTGGAAAATGTAGGAGAGGAATATGGAAAGGCTGAAGGTTTCTGCCCCAGGGCGGATATGTTTGTTCGGAGAACATCAGGATTTCTTGGGACTGCCGGTAATAGCGGCTGCCATTAACCTTAGAATATGGATTGAAGGCAGAGCGCGGAATGATTCAACTCTCAGCATAGACATGCCTGATATTGGCCAGCACGACTGCATCGAACTTGATAGCGAAATAATCTACAAACACAAAAGGGATTACCTTAGATCATGCGTCAATGTTCTTCGCCGCAAGGGATGGAGTCTCAAGCACGGCTATGATTGCACGGTCTATGGCACCATTCCAATTAATGCTGGTGTTTCAAGCTCGTCTGCGCTGGTAATTGCTTGGCTTAAATTCCTTATTGAGGCAGCGGGTTTGGGCAACAAATTTTCGCCTGAGGACCTAGCGCGGCTTGGCCATCAGGCGGAGGTCCTCGAATTTGGCGAGCCCGGCGGGATGATGGACCACTTTGCCGCCGCTTTGGGAGGAGTCATATATGTTGACTGCAAGCCGCCATTTCGCGCGGAGCGGTTGCCGGTGCAGTTGAGCGGTTTTGTGTTGGCAGATTCGCTTCAAAAGAAGGAAACCCTTGGCGTCTTGGCTGGTTCAAAAACCGATGTGATAGATGGAATCGCCAAACTGAAAGAATTGCATCCAAATTTTGACCTCCACAAGACTCCATTGAGCGAGGTTGAAAGCTTAATTGGTCTTCTCCCTGAATCTTCGGCACTTAAGGTGAAGGCGAACTTAATCAATCGAGACATAACAGTTAAGGCGATTAAGCTATTGCAAGGAGAATTCGAACCAAGGAAGCTGGGCGAACTGCTGACAAGGCATCACGAACAATTAAGGGATGGCATTCGTGTTTCAACGCCTAAGATAGACTGCATGCTTCAGGAGGCATTGGAAGCTGGGGCTCTTGGTGGAAAAATAAACGGCTCAGGTGGCGGAGGATGCATGTTTGTGTATGCTCCGGGTCATGAGAGGGAAGCAGCCGAGGCACTAGAAATGGCTGGCGGCAAGGCATATATGATAACTATAGACCAGGGTGCACGAGTAGAGAAAGCATCAGGATAATAAGCTTCGAAGGGGGCATAAACGAAATAATAGTGTTCTAACTAAAATTGAATCTAAAATGTTCTGTTTGAGATTCTCCTTCGGCGGGAAAGTAGAGTCTGAGAATAATTCCTTCGAAGGAGGTGTCGCTATGGTTTCAATTGCTGCTGTAGCGGAATATCTTGAGGGACTCGACTTTCCTGCCACGAAGCAGGAGCTTATTGATTATGCCGAGGACCGCCATGCGCCACCAGAAGTATTAGACATGCTTTATGAAATGCCTGAACCGCCGGATGGTTTTTATTATAGCATGGCAAGTGTATGGGATGCCCTCAGTGAAATAATGTAATAGCCTCCCTGCTTCCCCTTTGCGAAAATACACGCTGGTTTCTATGCAAGCCAGCGTGCTTTAGGTATTTTAGCTAATTATTTTTGTTATCAGCAGGATTAAACCCCATCTCATAGAATACTACCTTTGGTGGAGTCAGTTTTTCATTTTGCAATTTCAAAATGAAACATTTATCCATAGGATTTATTTTGGGCTTTTTATTGGTAGCAGTGCTTGGTTCGATAAGTGCCGAGATAAGCATGGCTTCAGAAAGAGTTCATCCTTATTTATATATTACGGCGTCGGATGTTGAGCGGGCAAAAAGCAATATTGAGCGCTACACATGGGCTCGCAAGGTATTCGATACAATCATAAGTGAGGCTGATAAATGGGCTTCGCTGTCAGACGCAGAGCTAAGAGAGCGTGTTCCACCACCGGGGTCCATATACGCCTATGGATTTTCAAGCTGTCCGGAGTGCCATGTCTCCTGGCCTTGGTGGGGCGCAGGGGGAATATGCGATTTTTCACGCCCGCTTAAGGTTAAATGTCCTTCATGCGAACGTATTTTCCCAGATGAAAGGCATCCCGACAATGGCGAGGGCTGGGTTGATAACAACGGAAAGAGCTATTATTTCATAGGAATATATAACTCTTTTGCAATCCAAGCAATTACTCTACGTGCACTAGATGTTCTTTCGAACGCCTACATCCTCACCAAAGATGAGCGGTACGCTCATGCGGCATCGGTCCTTTTAGATAGAATAGCAGAAGCATATCCCACATGTACTATTGGTTCAATTGATTACCCAGGCGCTCCTGGAGGGCGGTTCGAGAGAACACAATATCAAGTCGCAAGGGTATTGGTTCATTTTGCGCGGTACTTTGATCTTTTGTACGACAGCCCTGCGATGGATGCACCATCTGCGACTGGAAAAGCGAGTATAAGAAAAGCAGTTGAGGAAAATGTGCTCAGAAATGGTGCAGATTACTGCCTAGAGCAGTCCAAAACAGGGCTTTATGGTCTTACCAATGGGCAAGCAGATTTTACTAGAGGAGTTTTGGCAGTTGGACTTGTCTTAGGCGATGATAACTATACAAATTGGGCTCTTAAAGGTCCTCAAAATGTATGGAATTTCCTAGAGAATAATCTAGACCGTGATGGACAATATTTTGAAACCTCGACTGGATATGCTGACCATGCGCTGAACCTATATATTGATATGGCTGAAATGCTAGTGAACTATCGGAGTCCTGAATATCCAGAGGGAATCAATCTCTATGAGCACCCGAAGCTATCCAAAGCATTGGCTTATAGCGAATTGGATATGATGTGCGCAGGACACAAGCCAAGATTTGGAGATAGTCTGCCCGATGTAGTGAAGCTTGAAGGCGATAGCAAGACTTTCGAACCGCTCTCGTTCATGCGAGTAGAATATCTTTACAGGCGAGCAAGTTCGCAAAAAGCAAAAGAAGAATGGGCTAAGCTGCTCAATAAGATGTCTAACGGCGATGTTGAGGCCGCAAGGGCTTCATTGCCTAATAAAACCTGGCTACTCTTTCATGCTGAACCTGCACCGAAGGTAAACGTTGAAACTTCTCAGCCTCAACGGTCAAACCTTCTTGATGGAAAAGGAATAGCAATTTTGAGGGCAGGTGATGGACCAAAAGGGAGCGCAGTACTTTTAAGATATGGGCCTTCGGTTTGCCATGGGCATTTGGATGATCTTAACGTAAACTTCTTTGCACTAGGCAGAGAGCTTACATATGACCTTGGCTATGTGCTAGGCAGTGCGCACGTCCAAAAAGGCTGGGCTCATCAAACCGCAAGCCATAACCTAGTAGTTGTCAATGAACGCTCGCAGATGCTCGAAGGTTTGACAGGTGGAAGTCCTCACCTATTTGCTGAGGGGAATGCGATTAGAATGGTGGAGGCTTCGGCAGAGAATTCCTACAAGTCAGAAGGGGTATCACTTTACCGAAGAACCCTTGCGCTCGTTGGGACTAATAGCGAGTGTTCATATCTTGCAGACATCTTTCGTGTTCGCGGTGGGGACAGTCATGATCTTTTTTGGCATGCCGTTGGTGAGAAACTTACTGTCGAGGGCGCAGAACTTAGCAATTTGGACAGCGAAGGAAGCCTAGCAGGCAAGGAGTATGATTGGGGGCGTAGAGTTGGGCCAGACGGCGACATAATTGGTGTAAGCGGTGCTAAACCTTACTGGAATCCGCCTCCTGGGAATGGTTATGGCTTCTTGTATGATATACGGCATGGACCCATAGGAAAAAGCTGCTCGGCAAGCTGGGTAATAGATTCAAAAAGTCAAGATATGCTGAAGATATACCTTGCACCACCACCGGGGTCCGAAATCGTTACTGCAACAGCGCCTGGAGTTTTGCCTAAGTTTCCCAAAGCGCTCTTTGCAATCGTGCGAAGAAAAGGCGATGACTTATCTTCGGCTTTTGCGAGTGTTTTACAGCCATACAGTGGGTTGAATCCCGGTATCGACGTTGAGCGCATGGCTGTAAAAGATGATGATGGTCTACCTGTGGGCTTGCATGTTGATATTAACAATGATATTCGAGATTATATTCTTTCCTCGGTTAATCCTGCAAAGGAATATGAGTTCTCTACGAATGGTGAAATTGTTAGGTTGAAAGGTAGATTTGCATTCGTAAGGACAAAGCATGGCAAATTGTGCGAGGCATTATTGATTGGTGGGACGCATGTTTCAGTAAGCGGAATAACAATCACGACCGGGATATCGGAGTATTGGGGACGGATTAATTCAGTTGATTACGAAAATTGCCAAATAGAAACAACACGTGAGCTTCCAACAGACGGCTCTCTTGTTGGGCAAATTATATACATCGGCAGGCGAGACTACAATCATAAATCTGCTTACCGAATTAAGTCAGTAACCAGGAAGGGTGGGCGATTTATAATCCAGCTTGACACAGATACCTTAGTTCTCGGAAAAGGGTTCACTAGTCCAGATGACGAGCCAGGAATGCATGAGGTCCACAATATTGTTCCCCTTGAAAAGTCCGCATCTTGTATCCGCACGGATACGGGTTATTTTCGTGGAAAGCTTATTAAAGGAGAAGACGGTAGAAGCTCAAGAATAATTAATGTTCTTGCAGCCGGTGGTAAGCGAACGATTCTTGTCCCAGATGCGTCAGTTTTTTCAAAGGGCAAATCACTTGTAATTTATGACATACAAGACGGTGACATATTTGAAATTCCCTCGTTTGTCCACATTGTGCGCGAAAACAAAAATCTGCAAGCAAAATGCAATACTCCTGCCCAAGTTCACATTGACGCAAAAGATTTCCCCCTAGATATTGGCACTTTTACCTTCAATCTCTAATTCCCTTGTTTTTAAGCCTAAAAATGGAGGGTATGAAAAATACGGGTTATTAGCCTAATATTAGGCCATCTGGCTAGGAAAGGAGTGCAAACATGCAGCCGGAATATGACAGCAGTTTAATAGGGCCAGCTCAGTCAAGTGTTTTTCGGACATCGGACCAGATTCGTGAAGATGTAATAAACCTAATTAATGAAAATGATGCAGTACAGCCCAAGGATATAGAAGTAATCGTTAACGATGGGGTTGTTATCCTAAAAGGAAAAGTTCGAGATGAGTTAGCCAAGCAAGAGGCTGAGCAGGCAGCATCGGAAGTCCTTGGCGTTGTAAAAGTAGAAAATCAATTGGAGGTTGGGATTTGAGCGAACTTCAGCGTCCTCGTGGTGAGCTTGAGATATTTAGCGGAACAGCCCACCCAGAGCTAGCGCTTGAAGTAGCGATTAGGCTCGACCGTACCCTTGGGCGTTTGAATGTTTCGCGGTTCCCTGACGGAGAAATTCACGTCCAGATAGAGGAAAGCGTTCGAGGCAAGGATGTTTTCGTTATTCAGCCGACTTGCCCACCTGTAAATGAAAATTTCACCGAACTTCTAATAATACTCGATGCGTTGTATCGTGCATCTGCAGGCAGAATAACGGCTGTAATCCCTTATTATGGCTATGCACGGCAAGATAAGAAAACAACTGGCAGGGAACCAATCACAGCCCGTATGGTTGCTGATATGCTCACCACAGGTGGGGCGGACAGGATTGTAGCCATGGACCTTCATTCCCCCCAAATTCAAGGGTTCTTTAGGATTCCGGTTGATCATCTTACTGCTGTTGGGGCTTTGTGTCGAGAGCTCCATTCGCTTGAGATAAAAGATGCTGTTATCGTTTCTCCTGATGCAGGTCGTGTTAAGTTAGCTACCGAATATGCAAACCGCCTTGGTCTTCCGGTTGTTATAATTCACAAGCGGCGTGTTGGACCAGAATTAACAGAAGCGGTTCATGTTGTCGGTGATGTGAAAGGGAAACGTCCTATCATAATTGATGATATGATAACAACCGGAGGGACAATCGAAAGAAGTGTGAAGGCTTTGCTCGAACATGGGGCTAGGGAGGAAATTTACGTGGCTGCTACTCATCCGGTTCTTGTGGAGCAAGCAGTTAGCCGCCTTGCAAATCCTGCCATAAAACAGGTACTGGTAACAAATACAATTCCTTTTCCTGCTGGAAAAACTCTTAAAAAGTTCCGCATTGTTTCTATAGCCCACTTAATTGCGGACGCCATCAGAAGCATCCATACCGATAGCTCAGTAAGCCAATTGTTTGTTTGATGAGACCAATCGAATCAAAATAAGTCATTGAAAAAATTCACAGGCTAAAGGTTTTTATAAAAGTCAAGACTAAAACAAGAATAGTGTTCTTGCTTGGCAATTTATTTAAAGATTGAATTGAGGCTGGAAAGGATGAAAATAATTCTCGGATTGATTTTGGGCGGCGCCGCTGGTTATATGCTGTTTCTTGTTAGTAAGGCATTGGGAGGTGGGTGAAAAATTACATGCAATCCGTATGTTAGCATTGCTTTGGGTGCTATAATTGGATTGCTGTTTGCCCTTGGTAAGGGCCAATAAAAGATTCGGTGAAGGTGATTAGCTATAGCAAGGAGAATTCAAACTTTCGAAAGGGGATGGAAAAGTGCTTATTTCTTATGAAGGCGGACAGAAGTTTATTGCGGAATCAAGAGGGCATCGCGTTGTCGTAGATTTGCCTCCAGACCTAGGTGGAACAGATTCAGGAATGATGCCGCCGGAACTTCTCGCAGCTTCGCTTGGTTCATGTGTTGGCGTGTATGTTGCAAACTATTTGAACAAATCTGGGATTTCAACCGAAGGCCTAAATATTGAAGTGAGTTACGAAAAGGAAGATAAACCTTCAGCTAGGATTAATAGCTTAAACGTGAAGGTAAATTTGCCTGCTGAAGTGCCAGAAGACAGACATCAGGCTATCATGGTGGTAGCAAAGCAGTGTTTGATACATAACACACTTCACAATCCACCGGAAGTCAAGATTGAATTAGTGTGAAAATTTAGTAGTTTAAACTTTTCCCAACTTAGCGAGAGCGGGGTCGTTGGTGGCTTCCATATGTTCTATTAGTTGTTTATGTAGTTTTTGCCTAATATCTTTGTATGCTGAGTTCATGCCAAGGTCATTTATTTCCCAAGGGTCTTTTTCTAGGTTAAATAATTCATGGCGCCCGTCAGAAAAGACACAATATTTCCATTCCTTTGTACGAATCATTCTGCTGAAAGACCCTTTGTCGCCCAATCCTCGTTCGCAAAAAGCAGGTCGGTCATTTTCCTTTATTTTTCCTTCAAGCAATGGCCTAAGTGAAATTCCTTGTACGCTTTTAGGGATTTTCACACCGGCGTAGTCAAGAAAAGTAGGCATAAGGTCAACCGACGCTGCATGCGTATTAATTATTGTTCCTGGTTTTATGTGTCCGGGGTAGCTTATTATTAGCGGTACTCTCACTATTTCTTCATAAAAAGCTGGGAGTGATTTGCCTACCATTCTGTGACCTGCTTGCATATCGCCGTGGTCGCTAGTGAATACGACAAGCGTATTCTTTTCTAGTCCTTCAGTTTTCAATGCATCAAGTATTTTCCCAATGCAATCATCAACCATTGTAACTAAGCCATAGTAGCATCGCAGATATTCGCGCAAGAGATCATCGCTCATCAGTTGACCAATTCGGGCGGGTTGAGAATTCTTGTATGCTTCGGGACGGTGGGTGAAATTAGGCGGAAGCTGAATTTTTGCTGGGTCATACATGCTGTAATAAGGCTCCGGTACAACCCAGCATGGGTGTGGTGGGTTAACTGAATATGTTATCATAAAGCGCTCATTCTTGTGTTTTTTAATAAGTTCGATACACCTATCGGCAAGCCATGATTCAAAGGTATACTCAGGAGGACATAGGGAGCGGCCTGTGTAGGCGGGATTTTGTGCAGAACGGTTTTTCTCCTTAGACCATACCTCGAAAAGCTTTGCCATTTCTGGTTTTAACGCTGCATTGTCAATAACGACATCTCCTTCTCGAGGTTTATGCCATCTTTCAACAGGCTGTTTTCTTAGCCATTTTTGATATGTCTGTTGGGAGACAGCATCTTCTTCATCGTTGTTGTAACAGCGCAAATCGCGAACATTGCCAAGGTGCCACTTGCCCATTTGGCGAGTGCAGTAACCTTTGTCGAACAAGATTTGTTCACAGGCGACAACGTCGTCTTTTAGGCCAACATCGTCTTTCTCAATGTTGCGTACAACACCATGAGTATGTGGCCATTGCCCTGTTATAAAGGAGGCACGGGTGGGGGAGCAGAATGGCGTTGCACATACTGCATTTGTAAAACGGGCACCTTGTGATGCTAGTCTATCGAGGTGAGGCGTCTTGACCAATGGGTTGCCTGAACAGCCGAGTACCCCATGATGATGCTGGTCTGTTATTAAAAAGAGGATGTTTGTGCTTGCTGTTTGGCTAGCTTCTAGGAGATTTGGGCTTAGGGTGTATGCACACACGAAACCGCCAGCAACCTTGATGAATTCTCGCCTAGTATAACGCATGAAAGCCGCCTCCTGAATTGTTGGGGAAAGGTACGTTACTAATTTTACGCATTCTACAAGTTTAGGCGTGAGAAATCAATGGGGGTGTTTATTAGGGAGTGATAGTTAAATTTTTACTGTCTCCCATAATCTTCGTAGTTTGTCGCGGCTGAAGAGTAGGTAATCACGGTCTTCGGAAAAAATTTCGAGGGTTATAGTACCATCATACCCCACACGCTTGAGAATATGTACGATCCATCTCCAGTCAATGTGACCTACGCCAAGTGGGAGGTGTAAGTCAAGTTCGCCTCCCTTGTTGTCGGAAAAATGCACATGTTCCAGCCTATCGCAGAATAACGTAGCTAATTCAAGCGTGAGATTATGTTCAGTCATTAGGTTTGCGTGGCCGACATCGAGGTGAAGGCCAAGGTCTGGAACAGCTGAAAAGACTGCAGAGAGATCTCGCGGCGTGTTAAACAGCGGCACTGTATTTTCAATCATCAGTTTCAAATTCAACTCTCGTGCAAGAAGCGACAATCTTGCAAATGCATTGATATTGGTTTCGCGAATCCATCGGTTGTCGTGCAAGGGTACAGTTACAAATGGGTGAATGTTAACCTTCTTTGCCCCTATTTCTGCAAATATTCGCATGTCTCGTTCCATTTCGGCGATTGCCGCTTCTCGAAGTTCGGGGAAGGGCGATGCGATTGGAAGATAATAAGCTGTATGTCCTACAACACCAAGGCCGGTTCGTTCTAATGCTTTTTTTATTTCGTTAACTGGAAGCCTTGCTGAATATGCTAAGTCTGGTTCGAGCGTTAAATCGATAAAATCAAACCCATCCGAGGCAAAACTTTCAATCTCCTCAATAACATCTTTCATTGGGTTGTTCATTGCGCCGATTAACATATTATTTCGCTATATCAACACGCCGCGTGTATAAATCCATGGGTCTAGAATTATTTCCCTGCTAGGTTGTTCCTTAGGAATTTCAAGTTTTTCGAGCCTTTCCAACAGCTCTTTGCGAACATAATGCGGAACTGCGTCTGCATCGGCGGGATATACCCATTCATAGAGTATAATGCAAGAGAGCAATACTTGCCAATTTTCGCCCAATTTTGAAAGCAGGAAATCCCAATCGAGATTTCCTGGTCGAGAACGTATAATTCTAAAAATATCAGGCCAATCGCAGCGCTGGCGGTTGACTGTAAATATTTTTGTCCAGATTAGACAATCAGCTGGCATGAATCGAACTGGTATGCCTAGGAAAGTTCCCTCAACTCCCCGTTTGTAAAATGATTCATCTACAGATAAAAGATGGTTTGGAGATTCCCAAATAAGGTCTACCATTATTTGGTTCTTAATTGCATGAAAGATCCATTCGCGATCGCCAGCTGCGGTTTCTCCATAGTCCAAAAAACCAACTTGAAGCAGGACGTTTGCTGCTTGTTCAACCCACTTTTTTTCTAGATATAGGTCCAGGTCATGGGTGTACCGGCAATATCCTGTATAGTGCCAAGCAGCGTATGCACCACCTACAACATAAGGTATTTTTGCAATATTGAGAGCCATTAAAGCTTCTTTGAAAACCTCAGCATATTGTTCTGGAATTTCTGTTTTCATTTTATCCCCTCAAAACCGGCGCATAGTTTAATTACCCGGTTAACTCGCCTCCAAAACATGAGCGTTTATAAAGAATGCGGTAAACTGCTTGAAGGCTATTAAGTGAAGGAATTCTGGATAATGGAATTGAATATGACAGGCGATGAGATGATTTCACCTGAGGATGAACAATGATTAAAATTCTCCTCTTGTTTCTAGGCATTTGTCTTTTGAGTTCTAATTCCCAGTCATATGAGGTATCTAACGGCTACTTTTTCCTAAGCGGGCGTGATGGTTATTTCGATGTGTTGCGGCTTGACCCAACGGGAAATGGGAAGTATGGCGAAAATATCATCAAGGCGATGTCGTTTGGTGGCCCGATAGAAAAAAGCAGTGGCATTAAGCTTGAACAGCTAAAAAGCGGTATTATCCTTCGAAATGTCGCTATAAAATCGCCATTTAAAATTAAACAAGAACAAAGCGGCCATCCGATAGCGTGTCCACCCCAAGGCACATTGGGTGTAAAATTTGAAATCAGCTCAGGAAAAATTACAAGTGTTTCTGGAAGTTTCCCCACATGGCACGAAGCTAACTGTGGTTGTACTCTTGTTCTCTACCGTTTGCCAGATGGCGACTTTGCTAAGAAGGAGGTGGTAGCTCGTCGTGTAATTGTAAATGTCCCGGATAATAGCCGCCAAGGTTTGCAGTTTGACCCTCAACCAGCAGGTGTTTACTATTTCGAGATGTCGGCGCCTACTGGTAAACAAATTGGTTGGTGGGCAACAAATAATAATGTTAATTCTTCAATGGTGGCTTATATTGATGGTAAGGAGCAGTCTGATATCAACTTTGTATTTGAATATGAGGGTTTCACGGAGCTGGCAGGCGATGTGGAAATTACCTTAAGGGATTCTAGGCTCAAAAGCGAATTTAAGTTGACAGAAAGCAGTGTTTCGTCTCCTGATATCCAAACGTGGATTGTCATGCCTTGGAAGAAATCAGGCTATGATGTTGCAATTTTCCCATTTAAAAGATTTTATACTGATGCTGGACAGCATATAATCGTTCAAGAATTCAAACGCAGGCCATTTTCTGACCATTTACGCCCAAGCAAATGGGTTTATGCTATGGGGCAAAAGAATGCAGATATAAGGTTTGATCTCCAACCTGGACAGCACTTGAAGTTTGAATTCGAAGAAGATTCTGCAAAGTTGAAGTTCAACGGCGCTACGTTGGAAATGGAAGTCCTGCCACACAAAGAGGAGTTGCCTAGTTATTATCCGATTTTTTACTCGTCAGATAAGAACTTTGATAAAGTTCTAAACGAATTCTACTACAGTCATGCACTTAATTTTGGAGTGGGTACACCGCCGGAATGGAAGGAATGGTGTTCCCGCATCCACTGTTGGACCGCCAATCCACAGCGCGACGAGCAGAAGAATCACTTTCTAAACCCTTCAATGCGGGAAGATGGATATGTTTATACGTGGGGCAGTCAGGAAGGCTGGCCATTCCCCTTTAAAGATGAAGATAATGATGGGAAGAACGACTACGATACTAGGCACTTCACGACAAACTCCTGCTTCATATTGGGCGCATACCATTATTTTACCTGGACGCGGGACATGGAATTCCTAAAGGCGGTTATGCCAAAACTAAGGAAAGCAATGGATTTTCAGCTAAATCAACTAAAGGGGAAGGATGGCTTAATCGTAATTGACGCAAAAGGCCACGAAGGAAAACATGATGGGATTGGCAGCAATTATTGGGATATTCTCCCATTTGGTTATAAGGATGCTTTTTGCAACACTTACTATTATGAATCGCTAAGGGCAATGGCAGATTTAGAAGATTTTTGTGCTAAAGCTGGCCTTGACCTTGCTGGGGAGAAGAAGTCAGGAGATTATTATCGCAATCTTAGGATGAAGGTGCGCCAGGAGTATAATTTGACCTTTTGGGACCCAGCAAAAGGCAGATATGTCGGGTGTGTGGATGTAGATGGTGTAAAACATGATTATGGGTTTACCTTTGTCAATCTAGAGGCTATGGCGTATGGCCTTGCCGATCAAGCGCAGGTTGAGCGAATCTATCGTTGGATGGAGACAGAACCAACTTCATCAGGCAAGGCGGATACGTATTCAGCATGGATTTTTGCTCCGCGCGCAAATACAATTCATAATCCAAGGAGGGACGAGCCGCAGGAGCCTATACCAAGCTGGTGGTATTTTGGATGGGCTGGAACAGATTATGGTGACCAATGCCAGGATGGTGGCGCAATTTTGTATACGTCTTATTATGACTTAATAGCTCGTGCGAAGTATCTTGGAGCAGACAATGCTTTTAAGCGTTTTAAGGAAATTCTCGACCGCTATTGGATGCCCGACCGACTTTGCGGAGGGAGTCCACTTTATAGAGGTGAAAAAACGCAAGGTGGTCCTGGCGGGCAAGCAGGCTCGGTAGGCGTTGAGGGAGAATTCCCGGAGAGTGGACTTGTGCCATGTGCGTTCCTTTATGGTTTTCTTGGTATAGAAGCTGATACAGAGGGGCTAAAAATCAGGCCAAATCTCCCATCTTCCCTAAAATACGCTGGCGTCAGAAATCTATGCTACGCCGGCACAATGTATGACATTAAGGTTACAAACAATTCTGTGGAAATAAAGCCGCTCAATGTGTTAAACCCAATGCCCATCAAAGCTAATCTCGCCCCAGGCGAAACGTTTATTCTTACAAGTGGCAGAGTCATTTCAAGATAATCAAACGAAATAGAGAATTCTCTATTCCTAACTCAACTGAACAAGGAAATCCCTATCGTTAGAGAATAAAAAGTTAATGGTGATGTCAAATATGCGTATTCTAGAAATTGCAAAAGCCGTTTTAAAGATTTTGTGCATAATGGTCATCACAATGTGTCTTATAAATGCTGAGGGGTCGAATAAACAACCAGAAGGGCGTCCTATTTCTTATACAGAAAGTATTCCTGGAACGCTTGTAAAATTTGAAATGATTGGTGTCCCAGGTGGCGAGATTCTAATGCCCGACCCGGCGAAGAAGGGTGCAACTAAGCGAATTAAGATAAAGCCTTTCTGGATAGGCAAGACCGAAGTCACGTGGGATGAGTACGATGTTTTTGTGTTTAAGCTTGATGTGCCCGAGGGAGCTCCAGACGACAAAGATGCGATTTCTAGGCCAAGCAAGCCTTATGGGACGGTTGATCGCGGATTTGGACACAAGGGCTATCCTGCAATAAATGTTTCCTATTTTGGTGCTGAACAATACTGCAAGTGGCTTTCGGCAAAAACTGGCCGAAAGTATCGCTTGCCAACCGAAGCAGAGTGGGAATATGCATGCCGCGCTGGCATGCCTCCGCCTGAAAAAGATAAACTTGCAGAGTTTGCTTGGTTTTGGCAGGAAAAGACTCAGCCAGTTGGAAAAAAATCTCCAAATGCATGGGGAATCTATGATATGCTTGGAAATGTCGCCGAATGGTGTACGGATTTGTCGGGGAAACCGGTACTCTGTGGTGGTGCGTTCGATGATATGGCGAAAACGATATCGCCGACAGCACGGAAGTATCAAGACGAATCGTGGCAGGCAAATGACCCTCAAAGCCCAAAGAGCAAGTGGTGGCTTTCCGACGCACCGTTTGCAGGTTTTAGGGTAATCAGGGTGAAGTAAATATTGCAAATTAGATTTATCAATTTTCGCAGGAAAGGGTGAATCAAAGTGCAAAAGAAGGATTCGATTTCACGAAGGGACTTTCTGAAAGGGTCAGCTGCTTCAGCAGTGCTTTTGACTACCGCAGCAGCGGAATTTGCTCAGGGAGCCTGGGCTGCAGGGTCCGACGTAATGCGAATCGGCGTGATCGGATGCGGCGGCCGTGGTACAGGCGCGGCTATCAACTGCATCGAAACTGGATTGCCAGTGAAAATTGTTGCGCTTGGGGATCTTTTTCAGGACCGCCTTGATAGCTGCTTCAAACGGCTAACAGAGGATGAGAAGCTTAAGGATAGCGTAGATATCTCGCGCGACCGATGCTTTACGGGCTTTGATAACTATCTTAAAGTCATCAATGCTGGCGTGGATATGGTGATACTTGCCGCTCCCCCAGGTTTTCGCCCGTCGCATCTTAAAGCCGCTGTTGAGGCTGGAAAGCATGTCTTTATGGAAAAGCCAGTTGCTGTTGATGCGCCCGGGGTGAGAACTGTGTTGGAATGTGGCGAAATTGCTGCTCAGAAGGGACTTGGGATAGTTGCTGGAACGCAAAGAAGGCATCAGCTTTCCTACATCGAGACAATAAAAAGGATTCACGAGGGTGCAATAGGCGATATAGTGTCTGGAACATGTTATTGGAATCAAGGCGGCCTTTGGAATCATGGGCGGAAGCCGGAATGGACAGACATGGAGTGGCAGTGTAGGAATTGGCTATACTTTACTTGGCTATCGGGCGATCATATTGTTGAGCAGCATGTCCACAATCTGGATGTAATTAATTGGGCACTCCAAGCCCATCCAGTGAAATGTGTTGGTATGGGAGGGCGCCAAGTTCGTACAGACCCAGCATATGGACATATCTACGATCATTTTTGCATTGACTACGAATATCCAAATGGTATTCATGTGATGAGCATGTGTCGACAAATTGACGGTTGCGCCAACAATGTCTCGGAACGTGTGGTAGGAACGAAGGGGTGGTCAAACTGTGCCAATATGATTCGCGGAGAGATTGAATGGAAGTATGAAGGTGCGAATCCAAGTCCATACGTTCAAGAAAATAAGGACTTGATTGAAAGTATTCGTTCAGGAAAACCGTTGAACGAAGCGAAACAAATAGCCGAAAGCTGCCTTACCGCAATCATGGGCCGAATGTCAGCCTATACAGGGCAGGAGATAACTTGGGAGCAGGCGCTTAATTCAAAGGAAGACCTAATGCCACCCAAGCTCGAGTTTGGTCCGCTTCCTGTTGCACCAGTTGCTATGCCTGGAAAGACTCCTTTTATTTAGTAAACAATTGGAAGAAGTGTCCATCATCGAAAAATAAATGAGCGCACAGGAGGTTAGGTATGAAATTAAATAGGCGTGAACTGATGACAGCTGCAGCGCTAGGGGGTGCCAGCCTTGCGCTAAGTTTTCCAGAGGTTGAAGCGAAAGAAGCAAAACAGAAAGCGGTGCTTAAGCTTTCCAGCCAAGAGCGAATCATTCCAGGCAAGGACCTCCAAGAGCGGATTGCAAAGATGGAAAAATGGGGTTTCGAAGGCATTGAAATAGGTGGGCGCGGGCTTAGTGAAAGAGTAGCGGAGATAAAGAAAGCTCTAGCAAACTCAAAGATTAAGGTAAGCGCAATATGTGCAGGTTTTGATGGAGCATTGATTAGTGATCAAGAATCTGAACGTCAGAAAGCTATTACAACAATGAAAGAAATTCTGACAGCTGCAGGTGAGCTAGGTTCAACTGGTTTAATCTTCGTCCCAGCTTTTAATGGTCAAACGAAGCTAGGGCATGTGGAGGGTCGTCAGATACTTGTTGAGCTGCTGCCTGAACTAGGTGAATATGCCGTTAAGTGTGGAACGCGCCTTTTGATGGAACCACTTAATAGACGTGAGGCTTGGTTCTTGCGCTTGCTTGCCGACGCAGCCGCAATTTGCCGTGATGTAAACCACCCAGGTGTATGCATGATGGGAGATTTCTACCATATGAATATCGAAGAGCCAAGTGATTTGGGTGCATTCATTTCGGCAGGTAAGTATTTGCATCATGTTCACTTGGCTTCCGCAAAAAGAAAACTCCCTGGTCAAGACGAGCGCGACTTTCGCGACGGCTTCAAGGGGCTGAAAATGATTGGATTCCAAGATTACTGCAGCCTGGAGTGCGGCGTAGAAGGGGATCCTGAGGTTGAAATTCCCAGGTCAGTAAAGTTTTTGAAAAAACAATGGGAGGAAGCGTGAAATAACAATTCGCAAACAATATTTGGTCTTATTCGTTCTAACGATTTTTTCTATATTGCTAGGTTCTTTATCTTTTGGCTCGCATCCGAAGCCAAGCCGCTTTGAATACTCGGAAATTGCAATGGGTGTGCGCACGCGTATTGTGCTGTATGCGCCAAATCAAAAGGTTGCAGAAAAAGCGGCAGAGGCTGCTTTCAAGAGGATAGCTTATTTAGAAGATATCATGAGCGATTACAGGCCCACGAGCGAAATCATGCGTCTTTGTGCGAGTGCTGGTGGGCCTCCTGTGCGGGTAAGCAAGGAACTTTTGTTTGTTCTTAAGAAATCTGTTGAGCTCAGTCAAAAATCGAGTGGCGCATTAGACGTTACAGTTGGTCCGCTAGTGAAACTCTGGAAGAAGGCTCGGAAGTCGGGCGTGATACCTTCGCAGGACGAAATTGAAGAAGCAAAGAAATTGGTTGGATGGCAAAACATAATAATCGACGAAAGAACGGGAACGGTAAGGCTTGCTAATAGGGGAGTGCAAATTGATCTTGGGGGAATCGCCAAGGGTTATGCTTGTGATGAGGCAATGCGAATTCTTAAGCGGTACAATATAAATAGCGCTTTGATTGAGATGGGCGGCGATGTTTTGGTAAGTAATCCTCCTCCAGGCAAGAAGGGGTGGGAGATCGAAATAGCAAATTCGGAACCTCAGCACAGCCGAATAGTGCTTTCTAACTGTGCAATTTCTTCGTCTGGCGATACCCAGCAGTTTGTGGAAATCAATGGGAAACGATACTCACATATAGTAGACCCACGAACAGGGTTGGGGTTGACAAATAGGATTGCGGTTACAGTAATCTCCCCTAGTGGAATCATTTCCGATGGGCTTGCGACTGCTGTGAGTGTATTGGGCAAAGAAAAAGGATGCGCACTTGCATCAACTTTCCCTGCGACATCAGTATATGTTCGCAACGTTTCGGATTAACTTGCAAGAGATAACAAATGAAAATTGAATCCATCGAAGTAATTCCGCTGAATTTACCATTCAAAACGGAGTTTAAAATTTCTCGTGGTTCTGTTGGCGGGCCGAAAGCCGGTGCACCACATGCATACATTCGCGTTGTAGCCGACGGAATTTCGGGGTGGGGCGAGGCAAGGCCTAGCCCAAGGTGGAGCTATGAAACTCTCGAATCGGTGGTAACTTCCATTCGCAAATATCTTGCCCCGGCGCTGATTGGCTTAGATGCAGAAGATTTGGATGCAATCCATAACGTTATGGACCAAGTGATTGCACCTGGAATTACCGTTGGACAGCCCATTGCTAAGTCGGGCATAGATATGGCATTGCACGACATTATATGTAAAAGAAAGGGTATACCTCTATATAAGTATTTTAGCAAAAGTTCATCAAAGTTAGTAAATCTTAGCTTCCTAACAACTGTTGATTCGCCGAATAAAGCTGAAGAGGTGACTGCTGAAGCTCTTAAAGCAGGTTATCGTGGGTTTAAGGTAAAGATAGGCATGGATCCTTCGTTGGACCTAGATATCCTGCGGGCGGTAAAGCATGTAGCTGGCAACTGCTTTCTATGGGCTGATGCAAACCAGGCATACTCGGTTGATATTGCAATTCAGAGAAGCAAGGACATGGCAAAAATCGGCGTAGATGTGCTTGAACAGCCTGTGCCAGCCAATGATTTTCTAGCACTGCAAGAACTAGTTGCTAAATCAGCCATTCCAATTGCTGTTGATGAGTCAGTTTTTTCACTGGGAGACCTCGAACAACTTATTAGAATGAAAGCCCTGAACTTTATAGTTATTAAAGTCTCAAAGATGGCTGGATTAACAGGTGCTAGAAGGTGTATCGAAAGAGCACTTGATGCGGGAGTCGGTTTGCTTGGAAGTGGTTTAACGGAGACAAGACTAGGTCTTGCGGCAAGTGCACACTTGTACTCTGCATTTGGGTTTGAGTATCCAGCTGATTTGAACGGTCCTCAATTCCTCGCGGATGACCCAGTCAAAGGTGGAATTGTGATTGAACGGGGGGCGGTTATACTCTCTGAGGCAGCGGGAATAGGTGTCGACGTGGATGAAATCAAACTGGGTCAATATGCTATACAAATATAGCTTTAGTGTTGCAACCCTGCTGGTCATCAGAAGTGTTGCATCTATGATATATGGCTCTCTTTTGCCGTATATTTATAAACCGTTTAGAGATATTAGTCGGGATATTGATTGGGAATTCATCAATAGAGGATTGGATGGCATACATGGGGCAAGAGATACACTTCAATGGTGGACAGGTACTTGGTGTGGCGAAGTCCCGTTTTGGCGCCCTCTAGCTTCTTACGTGTTCTTGCTTGAACGACTACTTTGGCCTCAAGAATTCATGCTTCCCAGACAGATTATTGCGGTATGCGCGCATATGGTTTTTCTGTTTTTATCCGCCGCATTGCTATGGAGAATTACTTACAAGAAGTGGTTGGTTATCACAGCAATATGGCTTTTTGCAGGAGCAAGGCCTTTTCCTATCTCATTGCTTTTTTCGGGATGTGAATCTGTGCGGGAAGCTCTGTCCGACCCCAAGAATATACCAGATTTCTTTTCCGGCATATCCATAGTTCTAAGTCTATTGCTACTTACATATGCAAGATGGGGTCTTGGGTTAATTTTTGCCATAATTGGTGTTTGTTTCAAAGAAATTGGATTTACTGCTTGGCCTTTAGCTGGAATAATGATTGCTTGGTTGAATCGAGAAAAGATACTAACACACGGCGGCATGCCATTTGTTTTGGCATGCATAAGAAAAAATTGGTTACCCACTTTATTTTGGCTGCTTGCTTTAGGTTCACTGGGGCTTGTTCATTGGGTGAGCGTTGGCTTTGGGTATTCTCTTGGTTCTAACGAAGCGTGGTGGTGGCGAACAATTACGTTTTTTGGATGCCCTCTAATTTGCTACTTTCTTTCGCATGAGAAAGCCCCGGTGGTCATAGTATGCCTTGCATTTATTTTTCTGCTTCTTTTGCGCCGAAGGTCATTGGTATACAAACTAATCGGCATGTTGGTTGCATTTACCGTAGGAGTAGTTGCAGATGCTCATCAGCTTGCAATACCATGGCAGGTTTCGATGACAAGGTTGCTCTTGCCTGATGGGGCGTTGCCAGCGATAATAGCTTGTGGATTTTGGCTTTTAGCAGCGTGGGAAGCTAGGCAGGATTGGCAGATAATAACCCTAGGACTTTTGCTTGCAATTATTTCATCGGCTCCAACCTTCTTTGTGGCACAGGCGCTTCCGCACACTAGGTATGTTGCATCTATGTTTCTTTCAATGGTTTCAGCCGCTGCGCTATGTAGGCTGGCCTACCACTTGGCTCATCTTGGCGGTACCCTTGCGTTTGGAAAACCAAAGAGATAGTTTCTGAGCTTCAGATTTTTTGCAGTTGGGTAACGAGAAAGCAGGAAATCTAGTGATTATTAGGCAATATACCTCAGGTATGTTTTGGCCTATTGGATTGCGGATATAACGTAAACCGAACCCGTGGGAATAGGAGGGCGGCATAAGTGAAGGAATTAACCGACAGGGCATTGGACAAGGTTCGGCAGCTGGGTGCGAGCTACGGCGACATTCGCATAGTTCGACGCACTAATGAGTCTCTTAGCACAAAGAACGGCAAAGTAGAAGCTTTGGAATCTTCGACTGATGAGGGATTTGGTATACGAGTGGTTGCTGATGGAGCATGGGGATTTGCGAGCAGCTTGGAGATTACGCCAGAGGAAGTAGATAGGGTTGCCGAATTAGCTGTCCGAATAGCGAAAGCATCAGCTAGCGTCGAGCATGAGCCTGTCAAACTTGCGCCGGTAGAGCCGGCAGAGGGCAGGTTTGAATGGGAAATTAAGAAGGACCCATTTGAGATTCCAATTGAGGAAAAGATTAGCCTATTATTAGACGCTGACCACATTATTCAGCAAACACCTGAGATAAAAGTTTCTGAGGCCTCTATGCAATTTTGGCGGACAGAACAAATTTTTGCGAGCACAGAAGGTTCGTACATTGAGCAAGTGAAAACAGAAAGCGGAGCAGGGATAGAGGCAACAGCTGTAAGCGAAGGCGAAGTGCAAAAGCGTTCTTACCCAGCATCGTTCGGTGGTGATTTCGCGACGGCAGGTTATGAATTTGTCGAGGCATGGGACCTTGTTGGAAATGCCGAGCGGGTGGCAAAGGAAGCAGCTCAGCTTCTTACCGCACCGCAATGTCCCTCGGATACTCGTGCGCTAATTCTTGAAGGTTCCATGCTTGCCCTGCAAGTTCATGAGTCCTGCGGTCATCCAATTGAGCTTGATAGGGTATTTGGCACTGAGGCATCGTACGCAGGAACGAGCTTCCTAACGCCAGAAAAACTGGGCAATTTCAAATATGGGTCGGACATTGTAAACATAGTAGCAGATGCAACTATACCCGGTGGCTTAGGTAGCTTCTTCTATGATGATGAGGGTGTGCCTGCTCAATGTGTGGACATAATTGATGAAGGCGTTTTCGTTGGGTATCTCACTTCGCGCGAGACAGCTGAGAAGCTTGGCCAGCGAAGTAGTGGCGCAATGAGGGCGGACGGATGGAATAGAATTCCGCTAATTAGAATGACAAATATCAATTTAATGCCTGGTGATTGGACCCTTGACGAAATGATAGAAGATACTAAACGGGGACTTTATGCAGGAACCGTTGTATCTTGGAGCATTGATGATATGCGCCTTAATTTCCAGTTTGCTACAGAATTTGCCTACGACATTGAGGATGGTTCGCTGGGGAAATTATTCAAGAACGCAACATACACGGGCATCACATATGAGTTTTGGGGGAACTGTGATGCTATTGCCGGAGAGGATGAATGGCATCTTTGGGGTATCCCCAATTGTGGTAAAGGACAACCTGGACAAGCTGCGCACGTTGGACATGGTGTAGCGCCTGCGAGATTCCAAAATGTACGCATAGGCGTAGTGGAATCGCAAGAGGAATCGGAGGAATAGAGATGCTGGGCAAGGAGAAGGTATTAGAGATACTTAATAAGGTTGTTGAATATTCGAATGCCGATATGACCGAAGCTTCTATCACCATCGGAGAATCGTCGCTAACTCGATTTGCAAACTCCTTTATTCATCAAAATGTATTTGAGAAAAATGCTTGTTTAGCGGTCAGGGCTATAATTGGCAAACGAATTGGTTATGCAACAACAAACAAACTTGACGATGAAGCGATATGTTCTGTAGTTAAAAAGGCTGTTGCTTTTGCTCAGCATTCTGCAGAAAATCCAGATTTTGTTTCTCTGCCACATCCGAAACCAATTACCCCAATAGATACCTATGATCAACAAACCGCTTTATTTGGTCCTGAAGACAGAGCATCTGCGGTTGCGCAACTAATATCGGAGGCAAGAAAACAGGGCGCATCGGCTGCCGGCTTGCTTTCCAATGGTTACCAAGAGTTTGCGGTTGTTAATACTCTGGGCGTTAATGCGTACAATGCAATGACGAGAGCACGACTGAGCACCGTGATGACTTCAGACAGTGGCCATGGGTTTGCTGAGCAAGTTTCCCAGCGAATTGGCGATCTAAATCCAATTAGCGCAGCAGTTGAGGCGGCTACTCGCGCTGTGCGGGGGCAGAATCCAGTAAAAATAGAGCCTGGCGAATATGACGTCGTTTTGCTTCCTTATGCAGTTGAAGAAATGGTTATCCTTCTTGCTGATTTAGGGTTTAGTGCTCTTGCTGTGCAAGAGGGTCGGAGCTTTATGTGCGGGAAATTCGGTCAGCAGATAACCGGAAAAAACATTACCATTTGGGATGATGGGTTGGATACACGCGGGCTCCCACGGCCCTTTGATGCAGAAGGTGTGCCGAAACAAAGGGTAGACCTAATTGTTAAAGGGATTGCCAATGCGGTTGTCTACGATTCCTATACTGCATATAAAGAAGGCAAGGAATCTACAGGGCACAGCATTGGTGGTCCTGGTACCTATGGCCCATTTCCTACGAACTTGTTCTTGGAGCCAGGAGATTCCTCAATTGATGAGATGATAGCTAGCACAAAAAAGGGGATTTTCGTTACCAGATTCCATTACACAAACACAATTCACCCTATACTCACGTTGTTCACGGGCATGACACGCGATGGAACTTTCTTAATTGAGGATGGAAAAATCACAAAGCCAGTAAAGAACCTTCGATTCACCGACAGCATACTCGAGCGTTTCTCGAATGTGGAGATGATTTCGAAGGATACTATGCGCGGTGAGTGGGCAGTGGTTCCTGCAATCAAAGCACGGGGCTTTCGCTTCACAGGCGTGACGGAATTTTGATTGCATCATTCAAAGTTTTGGCGAAAATTTTAATTCTAATTACTTTGGAGGGTTTACTTTGTCTATTTTCAAGATAGCTTTGTTTACTGTTTTTCTATTTTTAGATGGTGCTTCTTTTGCTTCTACAGACCCTTTATTTACCGGGGACGAAACTCGTCCAGCGGATGCTATTGTGCTATTTGACGGTTCCAGCCTTTCCGAGTGGGTTAGCGCAAGCTCGAACGGTCCAGCAAAATGGAAGGTGGAGAATGGGTATATGGAAGTTGTTCCAGGTACTGGCAACATCTGCACTAAGCGAGAATTCGGTGACTGTCAGCTCCATATCGAGTTTTGGCTGCCTCTAATGGCGGATGCAAAGGGCCAAGCACGTGCAAATAGCGGAGTTTACCTCCAAGGCAAGTTTGAGATACAAGTATTAGATTCGTATGGTCTTAAGAGTCAGGACAACGACTGTGGCGCCATTTATGGTGTTGCAGCTCCATTGGTAAATGCGTGCAGACCTCCTGAGCAGTGGCAAACTTACGACATAGTTTTCCATGCACCGAAATTTGATGCCGAAGGAAAGCAAACTAGCAAAGCGCGATTGACCGTTTTCCAAAATGGTGTGCTAATTCACGATAATTTAGAAGTTCCTGGAGCAACTGCTGCCGCGCTGGGAAGCGAAAAGGCTGCTATTGGTCCAATTATGTTGCAAGACCACGGGAACCGCGTTCGTTATCGAAACATTTGGGTTCGACAACTTTCGCCGTAAGCAAAAGAATTCCAGTTTTGTGGAAAGGTTTAATTAGCCTTTCTACTTACACAAACTTATGCACTGCGGGTTGGGGTGTTGTCAATAACCCGGTCTGGACTGTGCCATAGCGCTTGGAATCAAGGTCAACAGGTAGATTGTATAAAGCCCTGCGATTCCCACGAGAACATAAATTACCTTCGCCGCCGCGCTACGTTCTCCAAAAATTGCAGATACTAAGTTGAAATTGAAGAGCGCTACAAGTAGCCAGTTTAGAGCGCCAATTATCACCAAAATTAAGGCAATTATCGCAACGGTAGCCATATTCTTTTCCTCCCAAATTGTTTCAAATTTGCATTTAATGCTTTCCTAAACGCAGCAATTCTTAAACCTGATTTTGAATGTGAGCGATTTATCCATCAAAGTAGGTAGGCTTATTGTCTTGCACCGAGCGATTGGTGTACAATGCATGCGCAAGAATTCCTAGAGGAGAATGAAGATGAAGCTCTTTATTTTTCTTATTTTTATTTTGCTTTTCTTATCGGATAGGTCCAACATGCTAGCAAAATCTTTTGAACTATGTAATCTATCGGACCTTTCATCTTGGCAAGGCCTGATTGCAGACCCTGCTTTAACTTATAATGGTTCACCTTCCGCGAAATGGGACCAGTCGAAATCGGCGGTTGTGAAAACAGAAAATATTCCGCATGATTGGAGCAATTTCAGTTGCTTAGAGTTTGCTTTACATTCCAAAAAAGCAACTGGTTCTGCCTTTATGATTGTTTTAGGTTCGGAAAACTCAGAAAGTGAAGGTAGCGATTACTTTAACATACCTATTAAGGTTGATTGGGAGGGATGGAAGCATTTCGTTATACATTTTAATGAGCTGAGTCGTTCTCGCCTTCCTGTGGGTTTCCAAAAGATAGACTATCTAATGTTTACGGCAGAAGGATGGAATATGCAGCCGCATCCAGAGGCAGTGCTCAACATTGCGGATTTGCATTTAACTGACCGCCATGGCCCATGGACAACGGATGCTGAGCTATTCGAAAGCATTGACTTAGAACGAACAGGGCTTGAAAGTGTAAAAGAAGCTATTAATCTCGGCAACTTAGAATTGGCGAAACACAAGCTGGCTGAGTACATGCGCAACCGCAAGAAACCCGTTTGGAAAATAGACCCGCATTCACGCCCAAATCATAAATCAAGACCTGAGAGCGTTAATACAACGGAGGCTGATCTAAATCTTCATCATAATGTGATAAGCGTTGGCGTCCGACATCAGTTTAATGGCGATATAGATTGGAACCTAAACCCAATTGACTATCGCGAGTGGCCGTGGCAGCTAAATCGTCACCATGGATGGGTGGAGCTCAGTCGTGCTTATTGGGATACCGGAGAAGAGAAATATGCTGAAGAGTTTGTTCGCCAATTGCTTCACTGGGTGCGAAATTGTCCATCGCCAAAATACACTTCTGGAAACCAGACGTATACTTGGCGCACTATCGAGAGCGGAATTCGCGCAGGGCAAACATGGATGGAGATATACCATAGATTCCTAACGTCCCCTTCATTTTCTGATGAAGCTCTAATTACTATGCTTAAGTTGTTCAAAGAACATGCTCAACAGCTTATGAAATATCCAACCGGTGGGAATTGGCTTACAATGGAAGCTAATGGCCTAATGCATATTGGCGTTATATTCCCTGAATTCAAGGATTCAGCTGAGTGGCGAAGGACTGCTATCGAAAGACTTTACCGCGAACTTGATAGGCAAGTTTATCCAGATGGCGCACAAATTGAGCTCTCTAGTGGATATCACCAGGTGAGTTTAATCAACTTCCGGATGGCATGGGAAGTTGCAAAAATGAACGACATTGCAATGCCGAGTGATTATATCAAGAAATTGCAAAAAATGTATGATTACAATCTGTTAGCTTCAATGCCAGACGGTTGCCTGCCAGGGTTAAATGACGGAAATCGAACAAATATAAGGGGATTTCTCAAAGAAGCATTGCAGTATTTCCCGGAGCGTAAGGATTACGAATGGGTAGCAACTGAGGGAAAGCAAGGAACAAAGCCTTCGGTTGGGTCAATAGCGCTTCCATTTTCTGGGCAGCTAATCATGCGCTCAGGTTGGGAAAAGGAAGACCTGTACTTAATGATGGATGCTGGACCATTTGGGTATGGACACCAACATGAAGATAAGTTGAGCATAGTCATCTACGCTCATGGAAAGTATCATCTAGTTGACCCTGGCAACTATCCTTATGATAGCTCAAAGTGGCGCAGGTATATTATTACAACTCCGTCGCATAACACGGTCATGGTAGACGGAGAAGGGCAACATCGAGCTGGGCGGCCAAGAGAACAGTATGTAGTTTCCAAGCCTCTTCCGAACAAATGGATAACAAGTGACGGTTTCGATTATGCTTCGGGTACCTACGATGAGGGCTATGGCCAAAACAATAAGATCAAGGTCGTTCACACTCGTAGCATATTTTTTGTTAAGCCCGAGTATTGGATAATAACTGATTTCCTAAATCCAGACGATAAGGAACCACATCGTTATGAGAGCATTTTTCACCTAGATGCGGATGGAGCTAGCCTAGATGAATTTACAAAGATGGTAATCACAGAAAATAAAGAAAGCGCAAATCTTGCAATCATTCCTCTTTTTGATGATAAACTTCGTGTCAAAATCGTCTCTGGACGAGAAGATCCAGTCCAAGGTTGGGTCCCTGCAGGAGGTTACAAGGTGCGGCCAGTGCCAACCCCAATTTTTTCTTTAGAAAAGGAAGGCAAAGCCAGATTTCTATATATATTCTTTCCTGTAAAAGCCGGAGAAGTATGCCCAATAAACAGGGTAAAGCCCCTCGATATCTATGTTGGACAGGAAAACACAACAGTTGGCGTTGAAATACAATTCGCAAATGGTAGAATAGATTATTTCGTTCAAACAGATAGAGCGGGGAAAAAGATAAAGTTTCTCGATTTTGAAACAGATGCCGAGGCGGCTTTCATAAGCTTAAAAGACGGCTTGGTGAGTAAAGCTTATTTAGCTGGAGGAACTAAACTTTTGCGGGCGGGCAAGCCTGTTGAGGCTGATGTAAAAGCAGTCAAAGATCTCTCAGAAACAGACGTACGGCATATTTTCTGAAAGCATAGTAATCGTATGCCAAAATCATTTTGAGCAGGTTTGGGGCAATGTGTTTCAAACAAAACGGTAAGATTTAGGTGCCATCTCGTATTTAGTGGTGTCTGTTACCCCAGAATGGCGTCATCTTTATTTTTTAATGGTCGGGAGGAGGAATTAAAATCATGACAGTGCTTCCATATGGGTTATTTGATATAGCGCGGCTTGCAGATGGCAAAACGCGCAGTATCTCTGCTGAAAATCCTGAAGGCAAAAAAGGGGCAGGTGCATTAGAGGTCCCAGACGAAGCAAATGCCGCTGCTTGGCTCGGAAAAGGCTGGAAAGTTCGTCCCTGCATAACGCTTCCGAAAGAATCGAATACGGTGCTTGCCAATATTGAAGGTCCGGGTGTTATTCGGCACATTTGGATTACTGTTGATACAAAAGCATATCGAGACTGCATACTTCGGATGTTCTGGGATGACGAAGAAATGCCGTCGGTCGAGGTTCCCCTGGGGGATTTCTTTGCCAATGGCCATGCGCTTCGAGTGAACATTAGCTCTATCCCAATTGCTGTGAACCCGAATGGAGGTTTCAACTCATATTGGCCAATGCCTTTTCGAAAGAAGGCTAGAATTGAAATAGAGAACCAGCGATGGGAGGAGATAGCCGGCTTTTTCTACCAGATTACGTATGAATTAGATGATATTCCTGAGGATGTTGGATATTTTCATGCTCAATGGCGGCGGTCAATTACTCCAAAGGAAAAGCCCGAGCATACTATTTTGGAAAACGTAATTGGTAAAGGACACTACGTTGGCACATATCTCGCTTGGACACAATTATCAAATGGCTGGTGGGGAGAAGGCGAAGTAAAGTTCTATATAGACGGTGACAAGGACGAACCAACAATTTGTGGCACGGGCACTGAGGATTACTTTGGCGGCGCATGGTGTTTTGGTGATACTTACTCGACGCCTTTTCTTGGGTATCCTCTGTGGAGGAAAGAGCCTGGTGAAGTACCTAAACATGGACTTTATCGTTGGCATATACTTGACCCTATTCGTTTTGAAACGGATTTGCGTGTTACAATTCAGGCTTTAGGATGGTGGCCAAACTGGAAATATCAGCCACTTCAAGATGATATTGCGTCGACTGCCTATTGGTATCAAACGGAACCGCATGCAAGATTCCCAAACATGTTGCCAATCCAAATGAGATGGCCAAGGTAAAGCTTACCCTTGACTTTCTTGCACAGTTTCTTTTATCATTAAAGTTAATCTATTACCAAACACGTAATTTGAGATAAGTACGCGGCCCGAAGGCGTTCCAACAGGGAATCATGCATCTGGGAGGGCCGAATACCCGCCATGGACATGGCGGATATTCGGCCTTTCAAATACTTGCACCAATAAATTAGAAAACCAATGGTATTTGCATAAATTAACGAGAGGAAGTGAGTATGGGAGTACGGCAAACAGCTGAAGAGTGGGTAGAGAAAATGGCAAGGCTGTGCGAACCAGACGAAGTCGTCTGGTGCGACGGCTCTGTCGAAGAAAAGGAACGCCTGACACGCGAAGCATTAAGCACTGGTGAGCTAATAGAGCTAAATCAAGAAAAGTTGCCTGGTTGCGTCTACCACCGGACGGCAACAAATGATGTCGCACGTACTGAGCATCTGACCTTCATCTGTACCGAAAGAGAAGAGGACGCTGGCCCAACGAACAATTGGATGTCACCTAAGGACGCCTATACTCGCCTGGGTGCTCTTTTCAAGGGTTCGATGAGGGGCAGAACGATGTACGTCGTTCCATTTCTTATGGGCGTTCCAGGTTCTCCATTTTCAAAAATTGGAATTGAGCTGACGGATAGCATTTATGTTGTGCTAAACATGCGTATTATGACCCGCATGGGGAATCTGGTTCTCGACGAACTAGAGTCAATTGGCGACTTTACCCGATGTTTGCATTCGAAACACGAGCTAGATATTGAGAGGCGGTTCATTTGCCATTTCCCCGAGGATAATACAATATGGAGCGTTGGTTCGGGTTATGGCGGAAATGTTCTCTTGGGGAAGAAATGCCTCTCACTTAGAATAGCAAGCTATTTGGGACGGAAAGAAGGTTGGTTGGCTGAGCACATGCTGATTTTGGGGGTTGAGAGCCCTGACGGTGAGGTTACGTACATTGCCGGAGCTTTTCCCAGCGCATGCGGAAAGACAAACCTTGCAATGCTAGTGCCCCCAAAAGAATTCAGCGGATATAAAGTTTGGACCGTAGGCGATGACATCGCTTGGATGCGCATAGGTCCCGATGGTAGGCTTTGGGCGGTAAATCCAGAAGCAGGATTTTTTGGCGTTGCGCCAGGGACAAACAGCAAAAGCAATCCCAACGCGATGCGAACTATAGCAAGTAATACAATTTACACAAATGTGCTCATCAGGCCAGATGGCACTGTTTGGTGGGAAGGTCATGATGATCCTCCACCTGAACATGGTATAGATTGGCAAGGTCAGCCGTGGACGCCAGCATGCGGCGAAAAAGGAGCACATCCTAATGCTCGTTTTACGGCACCAGCATCTCAGTGCCCGTGCATTTCGCCACATTGGGAGGATCCTAAGGGAGTACCAATTTCAGCGATTATTTTTGGCGCAAGGCGTGCAAGATTAGCTCCTTTAATTTACCAAGCATTCAACTGGCAGCATGGCACTTATGTTGGTGCAACTTTGGCATCTGAGACAACAGCTGCTGCATTGGGTCAGCAGGGGATAGTTCGCCGCGACCCCATGGCTATGTTGCCGTTCTGTGGTTATAACATGGCAGATTATTTTGCACACTGGCTTGAGATGGGCAAACGACTTAAAGACCCGCCAAAAATATTCCGGGTAAACTGGTTCCGCCAAGGTGAGGATGGAAAATTCCTCTGGCCAGGTTTTGGTGATAATATTCGCGTTCTTAAATGGATTGTGGACCGATGCAAGGGCAAAGGAGATGCTATTGAGACGCCCATTGGTTATATGCCAACCAAAAATGCAATAGACTTGACAGGCATAGAGGATAAGGTATCTGAGAAGACGATGGAGGAATTGTTATATATTGATAAAGATGCGTGGTATGATGAGTTAGATAGCCAAACTGCCTGGTTCCAACAATTCGGCTACTCACTTCCACTTGGTATATGGGAGGAACACGAAGCTCTTGCCGACCGTTTGACAAAGTAAAAAACAGGCCAAAGCTATTTGTCAAATATTTGCCCAATCTTCGGGGAAAGAACTAGATGATAGGGATACCCAAGATTGGGTATTTTTGTGTTAATTGATAGCAAGTTGCTTATTTTAAATCCTTGTATTGGCTTGACGTCATACTTTATCGTAAGTATAATTACCCATGTTTGTTTTTTAAAAATGCGACCGAAGCTGGGCGGTCGAAATAATAAGAAGGGAGAGCCGAATGAAGCAGATTGATCCGAGTATCTTTAAAGCTTACGACATTCGCGGGATATATCCGGACCAGTTCAACGAGGATGTTGCATACCGAATTGCCCGCGCGGCCGCTCAAAAGTTGAAACCAAAGCTAACGGTTGTAGGACATGATATGCGAGTTCATAGTCCATCCCTCGTTGGCTCAGTTACCCAAGGATTGCTTGACCAGGGGAGCGATGTAATTCACATTGGCTTAACAAGCACACCCATGTATTACTACTCCGTAAATGTTTTGGAAGCTGATGCTGGAATGATGATAACAGCTTCCCACAATCCGGAGGAATACAACGGTTTTAAGATGACTGGCCCAAAAGCAATCCCTAGCATAGCGTTTGTAAGCAATCAAGAACTTTATAGAATTGCAAACGAGGGAAAATTTGAAACTCCTGAACGTAAAGGTCAATTTCGCGGCAGTGTTTCTACTTTGGATGGCTACGTTCAAGCCGTCCTTGACGCCAGTGGTGTTACTGATTTCGGCGGTCTCAAAATTGTCGTTGATGCAAGCAATGGCATGGACGGAATGATTCTGCCAAAGCTTTTTGAAGGAAAAAACTGCACTGTCTATCCACTTTACTGGGAGCTTGACGGTCGGTTCCCCCATCACGAAGCGAATCCATTAAAAGAAGAAACGCTAACAGATTTAAAGAAAAAGGTGTTGGAAGTAGGGGCGGACTTTGGCGTAATGTTTGATGGCGATGGAGACCGAGTAGGCTTTGTGGACGAAAAGGCACAGACTATATCTGGAGATTTAATCACAGCTCTAATTGCTCGTGAAATGCTAAAAGAAAAACCTGGCGCAATTATAATCTATGATGTACGCAGTAGCTGGGCTGTCAGGGAGGAAATTGAGAAAGCTGGCGGAGTCCCAATGATGTACAAAGTGGGGCATGGCCTTATCAAAGCAAAGATGCGAGAGGTTGGTGCGTACTTTGGTGGGGAGCTGTCCAGCCACTACTACTTCTCAAACTTCTACGTAACCGATAACGGCGACCTAGCCATGTTGAATATAATAAAACTCCTTGTTCACGAACAAAAACCACTTTCTGAGCTTGTTGCTCCAATAAAACGTTATTATCACAGCCCGGAGATAAACTCCGAAGTCAAAGATGTAGCCGCCAAACTTGCTGAGCTTAAAGAGCAGTATAAAGATGGGCGCATTATTGAACTTGATGGCCTTACTGTTGAGTTTGATGATTGGTGGTTCAATGTGCGCCCGAGTCAGACAGAACCTCTCCTGCGCTTAAATGTTGAGGCAAAAACAAAGGAGAAAATGGAAGAAAAGGTCAAAGAATTGCTTGAAATAATTAGAAAGTAGCGTGGCTTTCTATGCTTGATGCGAAGTTTATTCGATCGAATCCTGATAAGGTAAGAGACGGCATTCAAAAGAAAATGATGGACGTCTCGGTTCTAGACGAGTTTTTAGAGGTAGACGCACTTTGGCGCGGCAGGCTTGCGGAAGTCGAGCAACTCAAGGCGCTTCGGAATAGCGTTTCCGAAGAAATAAGCAGGATGAAGCGAGCTGGCCAAGACGCCTCAGCCGAAATTGCTCGCATGCGTGAGGTTTCCGATCGAATTAAGGAGCTAGATGCGGAGGTGCGGGAATTAGAGGACCGCCTCCAAAAAGCCCTTCTTATGATTCCAAACATACCCCATGAAAGTGTGCCAATCGGCGAAGATGAAAAGGACAATGTAATCGTTAGAGAGTGGGGGAAGCCACGTGAGTTTGACTTTCAGCCACTTCCGCATTGGGAGCTTGCTGCGAGATTGGGATTGGTTGACTTCGAGCGCGGTTCAAAAATCACCGGAAGCGGATTTATTCTATACATGGGGTTAGGTGCGCGTCTTGAGCGAGCGCTTATTAACTTCATGGCAGATCTTCATACTAGCAAGCATGGATACACAGAAGTCTTCCCACCTTTTTTGGCAAACCGGTCTGCAATGATTGGAACAGGGCAAATTCCTAAAATGGAATTTGACATGTACCGACTTCCCGATGACGATTTGTTCCTTATTCCTACTGCCGAGGTTCCGATTACAAATATTTATCGCGAAGAGATACTAGATGGAAGAGAGCTACCTATCTATCTTACGGGTTACAGCGCTTGTTTCCGCCGAGAAGCAGGCGCTGCAGGGAAGGACACGCGAGGCTTGCTACGGGTGCATGAATTTAACAAGGTAGAATTAGTAAAATTCGTGCTCCCGGAAACGTCTTACGATGAGCTGGAAAAGCTAACCGCGGATGCTGAGGAAGTTCTCCAAGCACTTGAGATTCCATACCGTGTTAGGCTCTTGTGTACAGGTGATATGAGCTTTGCTAGCGCAAAAACCTATGACATAGAAGGCTGGGCGCCGGGTGTTGAGCAGTGGTTGGAAATTTCATCGTGTAGTAATTTTGAAGACTTCCAAGCTAGGCGTATGAATTTACGCTTCCGACGCGAACCGAATGCCAAGCCCGAATTTGTCCATACCCTAAATGGTTCTGGTGTTGCATTGCCACGAACTTTTGTTGCAATTTTGGAGAATTATCAGCAGGCAGATGGTTCGGTTGTTATTCCAGAAGTGCTTCGGCCTTATATGGGTGGTGTGGAAATAATCAAGCCTCAATAGAAAAAGAATGTTGCAAAATTTTATATAGTGAGCACTTGGTGAGAAAGAAGTATGTCTTGTATTCGCTGCATATTTCCAATCTCACCAACGCATATTTTATCTTCAAGAGCAAAATATTCAACACTTGTTTGACATGCTATTATTTCTACACCACGTCCTTGAATCTTCATTAATTGTTCGATTGCGTTCGACCCTTCTTGTGCCAAAGTAACGCCTTCGTTTAATAGAACAATATAGCGGGGCAACTGGGGGCGTTCGCTTAAGATCTCTAAGAAATTGATAAGAAGTATACTTCCTAATTGTGGGTCTCCATGCCCCAATCCTGCTTGTCGTATCAGGATGACTTCGCTGTTCATGGTTTCTGTCCTGTAGAAGCGCTGTTTTTAACAAATATACCCGCCTATTTCATATGCCTAAAATGGGTGCAAAAAAGGTGGCGAAGTGTTTTACAAAACGACTCTTTATAATGGCATGGTAAGGTAATTGACAAGTATACTTGTCAAGCATAGAATAGCAAAACAAGGCATAAGAAGTTTTTTAAGGGGGGTTCAAATGCAATTTGGGTATGCTTTTGCTTTAGCGGTTTTGCTTGCATTTATGGTAGTTCAGGGGCACGCGGATGGCATTAAACTCGCTGAGAATGGCCGAAGCGAATACACAATCGTTTTATCAATGAATGCTTCGCCTTCGGAAAAACATGCGGCAAGAGAGTTATCAAACTTTTTGCATCAGATAACCGGAGCCCAATTCCCTTTAGTAACAGAAAGTGGATGGTGCCCAAAACGAATGATAGTCTTGGGCGATGGGAATACTGCTAAATCTTTAGGTGTTTCAATCGATATTGAAGACCTCGGAGATGAGGGTTTTACAATTAAGACTGCAGGGCCCCATTTGGTGATTGTCGGTGGGCGGCTTAGAGGAACAATGTATGGTGTATATGCGTTCCTAGAGGAGGTTCTTGGATGCAGATGGTATACACCCAGCGTTAGCTATATACCAAAAAAGCCAACGGTAATTCTTGGGCCGCTTGATATAGTCCAGAAACCAGATTTCGAGTATCGTGAACCCTATTACACAGGGGCTTTCGACGCGGGTTGGGCTGCGCGTAACCGAGTTAACGGGAATGGAACGAAGCTGGACAAGGCAAGAGGCGGAAAGGTAGAATATCATTACTTTGTTCATACCTTTGCTGCTCTTGTTCCCCTTGAAAAATATTGGCAAGACCATCCTGAATATTACTCAATGATTGATGGCAAGCGAACCAACGATCATACTCAGCTTTGTATGAGTAACCCTGACGTTGTGAAAATAGCCACAGAGACCGTGCTTAGGTGGATCGAAGAGCGGCCAAGTGCGAAAATATATTCTGTTTCTCAGAATGATTGGTATAACAATTGTCAGTGTGAGAAATGTAGGGCTATTGATGAAGAAGAAGGCGCTCCCTCGGGTTTGCTGCTTCGTTTTGTAAACGCTATTGCCGAAGAGGTTGAAAAGAAGTATCCAGACAAATTAATAGACACGCTTGCATATCAATGGACGGAGAAGCCTCCAAAAATTACTAAACCTCGCAAAAATGTTCGAGTGCGTATTTGTCCCATTTCAAACTGTCAGCATCATCCATATGAAAAATGCGAAGCGCCGGGTTATATGCGTTTGGCGCGGA
>JARYMF010000014.1 GCA_029907255.1 Armatimonadota bacterium | reverse complement strand
CGAAATAGGCGAAGGAGTTCGATAAAGCAAGCCGGCCTTTATCTTGGCTGAAGTTACTGCTTCCGTAGGCTCAAGTGTAATTCGCCGCTCAAGAGGACCATTGGTATCATTGCCTTTATAAATCCAAACGCTAATCTCTTGCGGGGGAATTCCGTCAATTTGCCCATATACTATCTGGAAACTAAGTCGGTCATTGGTTGTAGCACCCGTTGTAGCTTGTCCATTTGGGTTGTGCATTTGATATAACGGATCAATTGTATACATATGAGTATGATATCCGCACTCTTCTGGGCTCCACAACCCAACTGTTACTTTTGGATGTTCATTTGCGCTCCAGGGATAAACAGTGGTTACCCCTGGCACAAAAGTTGGGCGACAGACATAAATGCCCATGTTATATACGTTACCGAACTCAGGCGAGGGCTTACTGTGGAAAAGACAGTTGCCCGATAAAGGTCCATATGAAAACGGCTGCTCTTCTGCCCAAGTTGGAATTTCGCCACTCATGTCGCGGATATAATCGTCAGAACATCCGAAGAAATACCTATAATTGCCTATTCTTAAAGCCCTATAGCTGTTCCACTGGTCTGGTCGGATTATATACTCATATACCCCGTCGCCAAGCTCTGCGTTAGGCTGCATTGGCAGGTTTGTGTACGCACCACTTCCGCTATTGGCATAGGGGTCGTAAACATATAACACCACGCCCGATGGGTCAATGCCTGGTCGCGTTGTAAGGAAAACTGTGCCATTTCCATAATTCTTGTGCCAAGGCTCAGGCGCACGACCATCGTCATTGTTGTATTTTACGCGGAAGGTGTAAGTACTCGAAGTAGTTCCATCATCTGGGTTTTCTGGGTCATCCGGAGACTGACCCTCGTAACCCGTAGTAAAAAGTGGGTCAAGGGTAAGAGAATCAGGATATAACACATAGCCTGTCAGCCAATCGCGGTCCCATTTCACACCCCCATACCTCGGATTTGTACCACAAGGATGGGAGTCATGGACAGTTACTGGCCCCACATCAGCCGTAACCTCAGTAACTGTTGGCTCGTCACCTTCATTTTCAGGCGGTTGCGTAAATGTAGCCTTGATTTGGAAAGTTACTGACCGCGGAGACCCATCCGAATTGGCTTTTAATGCCTTAAATAAATACAAATGCTTCATTTTCGGATGAGGAGACTCGTTTTCTAGGTTAAGACCTGCGCTAACCCAAATGGTATAAAGCCGCCCTGTTATTGGATGTCCTACACCACACTCCTCAGGGACCGGACAAGTAACCGCTGACCCCCCATATGGGTCAGAAAGATATTCAAGCCTAAGTGTCCCTGCATCGGGAAAATATGGAGCTTCGGAACAAGTCCAGACGAATTGCACCTTATATACACTATTAGAGGTTGCTTCGACTGGATCTATTGTTACACTTCCAATGCTTTGGGCATGGCACTGGGAAGCAATTGCAATTACAAATAATAGTCCAGTGATTGCACATTTTAGCGCCATTGTCCCTTTATAGTTCATAATAAAAACCTCCTAAGCGCTACAATTACCAATAAATTGCTCCTCTATGGAGTTGGCGGCGGCGTTGGGCCTCCACCCGTATCTTCCGGTGGTATCTCGCCGCCGATGCCGGCGCCGATTTGTGCCTCAGGCGTCACTATCATATCTACGCCAGACCTTAATGCGCGTATCCAATAGCCTTGCCAAGGCTTTAGTTGAGCATCCCGCTTGCTATACATATCCCATCTTTGGAATGTTGCATTCCATGAGAAAATTGTTCTCGAAATTAGGCCTTTAGCTACTGCTTCATCATAGTCTAGTACACCGTAATCTGCATGGTAGAACCGCACTTCTCCAAACGTCATTGCGTATATGTATGGATTACCAATCATATTCCAACCTTGCTTTAGAGGAATATGAAAACCCTTAGTACCTGCCCACTCGCGTGGCACAAAATTGCCTGGCGTCAAAGAAACAGTCTGAGGGCGTGCAAGCCAGAGGTAGTAGCCCTTCCCTGGCACTATGCTATTTACCGGCTCTTCCCATTGCATAGTTACTGGGTCGTATCCAAGAAGCCGCCAGCTCCCGTCGCGGTTTTCAGGTGTCCATTCTTCGCCGACTAACCCTAGTGCAGTCTTTGGCTCGCTATTCATCAGTTCGAACGGCACTGATATCATCTGCCACCGCCACGAAAGCGGTTGCTTGTCCGCAGCAGGAATATTGATTGTTCGCGTTACTGTTGTACCAACACCAGGATATGCACTAAATGCAACTGAGAAATTCATGATACCTCTCGGCGATCCAGTAGTACGCACTTTCCAAGAAACTGATGCCTCTTTTTTTGCAGGAACGCGAACTAGTGTCTTGGTATAATGGTTGTTCTCTGATGGATCTAGCTCAAGACCTGGAGGAAGTATTAAAGTAAAGCTAGCATTCGTGAAATCCATGTGCGGCTCTAGATTTTCAAGATAAGCAGTTATGGTAAATGGATCAGGATAGACCATGCCGGATGAACCTGCCCCGATATATTTCAGACACCTAGGCGAATGAACAGCCGCACAATACTGAATATTTTTTTCGCTCGGTTCTGACATCTGAGCGCTTGAACAGGCAAGACCAATATAGTGTACTATTGTTCTCGACTGTCCTGGCATTAAACGGCGCGGCTTCCAAAAAGCTCCATACGCCACATCATTTATATATGTATGCTTTATTGGTTCATAGAGCCATGCCAACCATGGGTCCCCACCCTGACCCAGCGCGTAACCGTAAGTCCAACCAGAACCGGCTACATCGGGCCAATCATCAATGCCGACCTTATCGGGCATAGTAGCACCGCTGCCCTGAAAAGCAACCCTAATTGACCTTAAGGGATTCGTTGCCGAATCAAACATTTCGATTACTGGCGGGATTTGACCGACGGATAAAAGGGTTTTCTCCTCTATTATTGGGTAACCCGGAATACTTACAACCATTAGGCGGTCACGTGTTCCGTAATCACCATCGCCAAGTGTAAAGTCACAATATATGCGCAGTCCCACATAATGGTCTACTATATCTTCATTTGTGAGCTTCCACTCGAAACGCACGGTATTATGCATCAATCTGGCTGTTTGCTCACATTTTATGGGAATTAAACCGGGTGGATCTTCGCTCGACACCGGATACCATGATCCATAAATCATGTTGTGTTTATCCGTTCGAATATGAGGCATGACGTCCCATATGCCGTCGTTTTCATCTCCCCAAATGCCGGATGTACCTCCAACTTCAAAAGGCGCCCACATGCGATTACCCTCGTCATCATAACCATCAACCATTATTTGGATAGCGCCCCATTTATCACCAGGAGCACCAGCACCGGGTCCAAATGGCTGCCATATTATATCGGAATAGTCATCTTCTTCAACCGTTGGGTCGCCGCCGACAGCCCAAATGCAGAAACGCCCTGCCATAGGCTGACCTGGAATTAATGAATGCGTTTGAAGGTCCCATTGATCATCCCTTCCAACTGATAGGCCTATGTGCGAATTTTGGACGGATACAAAACCGGCACTTGCAGGTGTAATAACCCAGCATGTAAATAATACAAATATTATAGCTAACAGGAGTGCTGACCATTTGCTAAAGGTTTTCAACTCAATCCTCCTTATCCGCTCAGCATCCATTCTAGTACATTGGACCACAAGGCGTCGGCGGAATTATTAAAGTTACATCGCGCCCACCAGACAACCTAGCCGAATCCACGTAGACGGTATTTGGTACGCTAGCATTATTAGTAGTCGCTTGTATGAACACGGTCAGATGAGAACTCTGTGCAGTACAATAAACAATCTGCCGAGTCCAATTCCCCACGGAGTATTGTTCAGCAGACCATACCGCCGCACTTGGGTCTATACCACCGTAGGGATCTATGCCGATCTTTGTGCATTCGGTTGTATCGCCTGAGCTATTGCGGTAGGTCCAAACTGAAAACACATATCTCGTGCCTTCTAGGCTCTGAACACGCTGGTAAATTCCAGCAGAGTATGGAACGCCTTCTGCAACACTTCTAATGCTTATCCTTTGCGCCTGCGATGGATAACCACTATGATTTGGAACGTTAGCAAGGGAGTAAGAACTGCTCCCAACTCCAATATCGTAGGCCACCCAATCATCAGCTATGTCGCTAGGCGACGCAATGTTCACAGAAAACTCGCCATTTGAAACATCAAGCGGCATGGGACCCGAAGTAATAACCCTAATCCATTGACCTTCCCAAGGTCTCAAAACGGCTCTTTCGATTCTCTGCCACCTGTATTGTTTGTAGAATGAATCGTAGGTATAGATAATCGGAGATATCCACCCTGCTTCAACAGCTTCGGTCGCCCGCAGATAATTACCACCGCACTCGACAGTCACGTTTGCCCATTGCACCGGGTACGTGAACGGACATCCGATCATGTTCCATCCCCTATACAAACCTATAGTATAGGGTTCTTCCGGAACAGGAGTTCCAAAGCTTTCAGGAAGGGTGTATCCGCTGGGGTCTTCGACATAAAGCCAGTAGCCAAGACCTGCGGGAGTTGTTGCCAATGCCGTTGGGCTTGATAGCGATGAGATGGGGCACACCAAAAGATTCTTTAAAACGCTTTCTGGTGCTAGCGTTGCCTCATTGTCATATCTATCGCCAGCTTTGCAGTATGCATAATATCTTCCTGTGCTCCCATCGGCATAGGAATATCGCCAAAGCGCCTGATCATCACCAAACAACGCCTCAGGGGCGATTGATTGATCAATCTGATATGGCACGGAAATCAAGTTCCAACCAGCCGCGAATTTGCGCGTCTGAACTCTGAAATAATGGGTATCTTCATCGGACATTGGTATTGCCTGAGGAACGTCCGGTGGATTATCGGTTTCAGCAAAAGCCTTGATTGAGTGAAGTGTGCGGTCGCTGGCTAGCGGCGCTTCAAATATTAGATATGTTGTGCCTGCATTTTCGTCCAGAACGTGATAGCCTGTTTCCCAATTTGGAATAATATCGGGACTTGCACCTGCCGGACCGATTACTAGTTTATCGTCAACCCAAACACGAATTGTGTCTTGTTTGGCATGTCGGAAGTCTATGCGGCATTTTGGGCGTAAGGTACCGACTTCATTGCCGTTCTGAGGCGAAGTTATCTCCACGTCAATGGTAGCTTTCTTTAAAGCCTCATAGACATTCAGCAAACCCCAGCCATAGTTATCATTCGGACGGCCAAATCCCATTGGGGTAGCGCTTTTGCAGAGAATTTCCTGTACATCATAAGAGGGCACGCCCCTAGAAATAAGCAGCGCAGCAGCAGCAGCCACATGAGGACACGCCATTGAGGTCCCAGACATGTAACTAAATGCGTTACCTGTCGGGTCAGGCCACGTCTGAGAAGGTGGCTCCTGCTGAACTACCGAACCAGGTGTAGGTGGAGTCGTACCACCGCCGCCAGGGGGTTGGGCAGGACCTGTTGCTAAAGCCCTATACCAAACTGTGCTTAGAACTTCATAGCCTGGCGCTGCAATGTCTACCACATGTCCTCTTTGGGAAAAGCTAGTTACGTCATCAAGATATCCCGTGGCACCCACGCAAATTACACAATCATAAGAGGCAGGATATCCTGGTGGCGGAGCACCATTTTCCCATGAATTACCTGCAGCCGCAACTGGAACGACACCCTTACTTACTGCATACTCCAATACTCTTTCTTCCTCTTCCGTCGGGCTCTGACCGCCGAAACTCATGTTTATGACGTTACACCTAAGCGGCTCACCGGTATTCGGATCCTTGCCTTCCCACGTTGCACAATAATAGATTGCGTTGATAATGGCATCCAAAGGAAGCCCGGGGTCGCCGTCAGGCATTACTTTTATAGGAAGTATCCACACTCCATCCCAGCATAGGCCTGCAATACCAATTGTATTGTTCGCCTGTGCTGCAATTATCCCCGCTACGTGTGTGCCGTGTGTAACTGTACCAGATGGAACTTGGTCGTTTTCAGATGGAGAGGGGTCCGAATCAAAATCGCCAAAATCATAGCCTTCTCCTTTGAGGATGCGGTCCTCCAAATCAGGATGCGGGCGCCGAATTATTTGTCCCTGATCATCAAAAGAAAGCCTGTCTCTAACACCAGTATCTATTACACCTACCACAACGCGATTGCTACCTTTTTCGATATCCCACGCCTCTGGCGCATGAATATGAAGGATTTCAGGCCTAGTGGGGTGCGGCTGCAAAGGCCATTGGCCGGTTATAAAATTCGGATTTGTTGGGTTAACCTGCGCGGGGTAGAATTGGTCATTAGGAACATCTAAAGGGTAGCGGTAGTAGTTGTATTGGACGGATTTGATAGCTGGGTATTTTTTGAGAATCGCTTCACGGTTGCTAATTATCCCATCAGGTGTATTTCCGCTACCTGCAAGGTCGAGCACAACGATATTGCCGAAATTGACTCTGCGAGCTATTCGTGTTTTGTATTCAGCATTAAAACCCGCAAGATCAGCGTCAGTATGTCCTTCATGTAGCGAAACCAAGATTTCGTTTGGCACGTATTTTGGGCGTTGGGAATTCACTAGCCAGGTTGCAAAAGATTCGGCGAAACTGGGCACGACTCCAGCCAGTACCCACACTATTGCTACCAAACATAGCACCCAAAGGGATATAATGCGTCCCGTTGCTCTACCAAACATGTTGCTCCGCATCCTTTCTTTACGTCAGTTAGAAGGGCGTTGGCGGAGTTCCACCACCATCACTTCCACCGTCTTCAACGCCTGGCGGGCTTGGTGGGAGCTCAACAGTAAACTGCTCCATTAAACTATAAATATATCTGGTATTCTTTGGGCCGTCTTTCTGCGGAGATGGTCCGGCAGGGATTGGGCCCGGCCTGTCAGCACTGTTTCTTGCACCAACGCGCCAGTATAGAGTATCGCCGTTCTGAATACCCTGCAGCTCGGGAACCAAATTGCCATTGCGATCTCTTAAAACATTCGTGAACGTCTTTGACATGAGTACTCCGTCCATTGACGTACGCTGAACAAATTGATATACCCATGTAACATCTCGCTCAAAATTCGGACTCTTTGATACTTCAATACAATATGTATCGGCGCCTCCCGAGCTTTCCCACTCAAAAGTAATATCGTTAAGGTCCCCCATGCCCATGGTAATAGGCTGGCATATAGGCCTATTCAAAGCAGTTGCAATACCTGCCGCAACAGGAGGTGTCTCCCAATAGGTTATGTTTCCTGTTGTCGGATTGACACGCTGATAAACGCAAGAGACATAATATCTATGCGGCCTACCAATAGTAATTCCGCTCATGCTCATATCTGCTTCTTCCAATGTTGTATGGTCAAGAGATGGATAATGCCAGGCATCCACGGTTCGAGGTGAGGGTTCGTCAACTACTCCATAGTCAAACCCAGCAACTGGTCCAATTGTATTGACGCCTGGAGCCAGCACAGGTGCCATAGTACCTTGGCCTCCTGAGGTTGGATTTCCCCAATTATCACGCCAAACATGGAACTCCCTAATGTTTACCAAGCCAATATTTCTAGGTGCGTTCCATGTTATTAATATGCCTACATCGCTCTCATGTGGATTTATATCAGGAAGTGCTCCAGCCTGGGCTGTGACTCCTGGTACCGTTTCAGGTTGATCACCACCGCCTTTAAAAAGTGCGCCTATCGCCAGAAGACCTAAAATTGCCCAAGCCAATCGGCTTCCACGAGAGATTTGTTTTCTCTGCTCACTGGGTCGTACTGGGGGTTGGGTAGATGTTACATCCTTTGCCGAGGGCATTTCGAAAATAGCTCTCACGCGGTCTTCGGGCTTCACGCCTTTTGGTGCGCGTATGACTGTAGCGATTGAGTCGGTATCGGTGACCCTAGAGACTTTAACTCGGCCTACAACCTCGTCTTGCCCGCCTTCGCTGCGCCGTAGGACAATCATTTCCATGCCAACTTCGATGCCTTCTTGAGATCCCTTATTTAGCAAGACCTCGGTTGTTCCAACTGAGCTGAGGACGGTGGCTTCGGGGAGTATGTATTGTACCATTGTCTCTACAGCGATTCGAGCTGCGTCGCTTATTGCTTCAACCAGGAGCTTGTCTTCATCAGCGGTATATCCTACGTGCGGATAACTCCTGCCAACTGCAATTGCGCCGTTAACTAGTTCCCCAGACGCAACATCACGCATAGCGACTTTAAGGCGAACTTCGGCTTGATTTTTATCCTTGTCAATTTTGATATGATCTAGCTCCCCACTAATAACACAGTTTGCGCCAACTTCCTGACCTAGTCTCTGCGAAAGACCAGGAGTGAGAGGAACTGAGTATCCTAGCTCCTGCATCTTGGCTTGGAGAGTGTCGCCAGAGGTAACATTGAACTTCCCTGAACGGAATAGCTCGACGACAACTGCATCGGTTGCCATTTTGCCAAACATTTTGCCTGGCATCTTGCTGGTATTCAGGAAATCAACTACGGCAACCTCAATTATCCTCCCTTGGCCAAACACTGCTCCGGGGATGAACGCCGTGCAGCCAATGGATGTTAGGATGGCAACAATGCACAGCAAACTTACTGGTAAACGCGTGTCTCTTACCCTAAACGCTTTCACAACAGTGTTTCCTCCTAGGAAATACTTGTCTTGCTGGCGTGCTATCGAATCAACGCCAAACTATTCTTTTAAATTACTGCCTTTACGAAACTGGTATATGCTGCAGAATGAAATCACGCGAGGAGCGCTATAATCCAAAGCGGAAAGTGGATAAATAACTTTCATGAGTTCACGCTTTTTCATTTAGTCCTAACTTGGATTGAGGATATCTCACGACTGCCCCCAGCAGATTTAAACCAATAAGCTACCCCTATCAATGCTCTGCGCCTGATTTCATTCGCAGTAGAGGCTCATACCAGTATTTCTAATTGTGCAAACAACGCCCCGATTATAGCACAGCTATTTTTGTTGTGCAAGCAATTCTTGCATTGCATGCCACACAGAATTTACTTGCTCTTTCGTTTTTTCGAAAGTATCCTCAGTGCTAATTACCCAATCGGCATGTTTGATTTTTTCAGCCATTGGTAACTGCGCCGTGATGCGTTGGAGTGCTTCACGGCGAGAGATTCCGTATCTCTTTTGTAGACGCTCTATCTGCGTCTCTTGTTCCGCACTAATTACCAAAACCTTGTCAACCATTCGAACTGATGATGTTTCTATTAGTAATGGAATTTCAACCACTAGTACTCCTGCGCCTTGCTTACGAAAATTATTTATCTCAGATTCTATTTGGGCTAATACGCGTGGGTGTATGATTTTCTCAAGACGGGCTCTTTTCTCTGCGTCTTCAAAAACTATTTTGCCGAGTTTTCCACGGTCTATTCGCCCCTGCTCGTTGAGAATGTCTTTCCCAAACACTTGAATTATTTCCTTCTGAACTTCAGGGTCGTTATCCAGAAGGTCGTGTACCATATCGTCTGCACTTATTACGCGTGCGCCAAGGTCAGCGAGCATTTTTGCAACAGTGGACTTTCCACTAGCGGCACCGCCGGTGAGTCCCACAATAAGCACTTTCCGGCCACAAAAAGGACCGGCCCGCATTGTTTGCTCTGTGCAGACCGGTCCTACTTTCTTATCCTGACTTTCGCTCATATGACCTCTGATGTTTGACAAAGGACACCGTATGATTTTGCCGTGTACTCTTATTCTTCACTACGCTCTTCTTCCGTCCCATTAGTTGACTGCTTTATTTCCTCTTCGGCAGAGGTCACTTCAGAAACTGCCTCATTAGTTGAGGAATTAACTTCTTCGGATGCTTCTTGAATTTCGGTCGAGGCGCCCTCAACTTCGAAAGCAACTGCTTTTGTCTCAGCTACGGCTTCGTTGTCTTCTTTTGATAGAGTTTCTTCGGCAAAGGAAGATCCCATAACATCAGCTTCAAGATCTTCCTCATCCGCTTTGATATGCTGTTTCTTCTTTCGCTTCTTAGAAGGTTGATCCTCTGCCTCCTCGACTACGCTTCGAAGCTCCCTAAGTTTATCTCCAACCAGGTCGCCCAGTGTCATGCGGCCTTCATCTTGGGCTGAGCGATAAGTCTCATATTCCGCTTTCTCTTTTTCCTCAAAGATTTGGCGAATGCTTAGAGTCATTCGCCGCTCTTCGGGCTTGAGCTCGATAATCCTTGCTTCTACATGATCGCCAACCTTAACTACATCCTCTGGCTTTTTAACCCGTTTTCTGCTCAGTTCAACATTTGGAATTATCCCTTCAATACCTTCGTCCAACCGAACAAAAGCGCCAAAGGGCACTAGTCTCGAAATTTCACCTTCGATTACTTGGCCGACACTATATTTACTTTCGATATCCGCCCACGGGTCGGGCAGAATTTGCCTCAACCCAAGTGATATCCTATCGGCCTCGAGGTTTAGTTTCAAAACCATCACCTGGATCTTTTGGCCAACTTTCACCACTTCCGACGGATGGTTTATTCTCGTCCATGACATTTCACTAACGTGCAAAAGCCCATCAATACCGCCAAGATCAATGAACGCACCGTAGTCGGTAATGCGTCGCACAATACCTTCGCGAATTTGGCCCTCTTGCAGTGACTTTATGGTTTCGGCACGCCGCTTCTCCCGTTCGCTTTCTACTGCAAGTTTATGGGATAAAACTACTTTTCGGCGGTCTCGGTCAACTTCGATAATTTTAAGGGGAAGCGACTGGCCGATATATCTATCAAGGTTTTTAACGTTCCCGCTACCGACGTGAGACGCTGGGATAAAACCCCTAACCCCAAGGTCTACTACCAAACCACCCTTTACGCGGTCGGTTACCATTGCGGTAATTGGTTTATCTTCCTCATAGTGTTGGATTACCCTATTCCATGCGTTTTCGAAATCGGCGCGTTTCTTTGAGAGTAGCAAGCTGCCATCCTGGCTGTCCGTTTCCATCACATATACGTTAATTCGGTCGCCAACGGAAACTACTTCTTCCGGCGACTGAAACGGCTCCTGTGCTAGCTCTGTCATTTTGATTATGCCTTCTGACTTTGTGCCAACATCCACCAGCACCCCATCTTTATCAATATGGACGACGACCCCGTCCACTAGGTCGCCCTCAGACAACGATCGAAACGTTTCCGAATAATGATCTCCACGTTCCGATGTTTTCTTCACGGATTGGGGCTCGGCTTCTTCAGCAGATGTTGAAGCACTCTCAGGCTCAGGAGCTTTTTCCTCTGCTTTTGGCTCGGCCTCCACCGAAACTTCTGCCTTTTTCTCTGCTCCTTCTGTAAATGTAGCTGGTTCGCTAACTTCTGATTCCGTCAATTGCTCGTCGTTCATAACCAAATCCTCTGATTTGGCCTCACTCTTGTTGGAGCCCGCCCTCTCTAGCGGGGTGGCTTCGTAAGCCTCTTTGTCGTAAGTCATGATTAAATGCTCCTCTCTTCTAGGCGTCAATTGTTTTTTAATTGAACACCTAGTACGGACAATATTTCTGTCCATTCAAAGTATTTGGACGTAGCATCCCACATCCGCCCGGTCTTGCATGTTTTTGGAATTCAGCAGTAGGTAGGTGGGAACTCTACTGCTTTAAACTTCCCTGCACGGCACCTTAATTGTCCCGGCAGGTCCAGCTTGTTCATGCTACCTTAGGACTGCTTCCGCATGTCGTTGCTCAGTATTATAACACATAACCCAGATACATGCCAATACCGCATGGGCAATAACTCAGGCTCCAATATGCTCCTCTACAGATACTGGTTGAGCCGTACACCAATCCTTTCCTACTTTTGCTTCCACTTCAAGCTGAACATCCAAAGGATATACATCCCGCATTGCCGGAAGTACCAAATTTAGGAGTTCGTCGACCTCGCCTTCAGGAACTTCAAAGACTAGTTCGTCGTGGACTTGAAGCACCATATTTGCAGTTAAGTTGCTTTTCTTGAGTCGTTCGTTCACTGCAATCATCGCCAGCTTAATAATATCTGCAGCTGTCCCCTGAATCGGCATATTCACCGCTGCACGCTCGGCAAACTCCCTGTAGACCCTATTAGCGCTGTTCAATTCCGGAAGATACCTACGTCGCCCCATCAAGCTTTCTACATAGCCATTTATTCGAGCTTTTTCAAGAGTTTCACTTGCGTACTTCCGCACTCCAGGATATTGCTGGAAATAGCTTTCGATATATTTCCTTGCCACCCCAGTCGGAATATTCAGCTCCCTTGAAAGACCGTAATCGCTCATACCATAAATAACCGCAAAGTTTACGGTCTTAGCCTGACGTCTCATTTCTGGCGTCACTTCATCTGCTGAAACGCCAAACAACCTAGTAGCGGTAGTTGTATGAATGTCCTCACCTTCCCTGAAAGCACGCAGTAGCTCAGCATCGCGGCTTACATGCGCCAAGATGCGGAGTTCGATTTGTGAATAGTCTACCGAAACAAGCAAATTGCCAGGAGCTGCGATAAACGCTCGCCTAATTTCCCTTCCTGTCTCTGTCTTAATCGGAATGTTTTGCAGATTTGGCTCGCTGCTAGACAGCCGTCCCGTCGTAGTGACAGCTTGATTGAGTGTAGTGTGTATCCGACCCGTCTTGGGATTGATTAGCTTGGGGAGAGTATCCGCATAAGTTGACTTTAGCTTTGTAAGTTCTCGGTACTCTAGAATTTTCTCTACGATTTCGTGCGCTGGTGCCAGGGCCACAAGGGTATCAGCATCTGTCGAAAAACCAGTCTTTGTCTTTTTCTCTGCCGGCAAACCCAGCTTGTCGAAGAGTACAAAAGAAAGCTGCTTGGGAGAACCAATGTTAAACTCCATCCCAGCAAGCGTGTATATTTCTTTTTGAAGATTATTAATCCTTTCACTTAATTTTTCAGATAAAGTCCCCAGCCAAGTGCTATCTACGGCAACGCCCGTCAATTCCATATCCCCCAGTATGGGCACCAGTGGCATTTCGATGTTGTACATCAACAGCTCGATGTTATCTTTCACCAAGTGCTCCGTGAGAACACTGACCAGACGCATAGCCGCATCTGCCTCTGCTGCAAATAGCCGCTCTTGCTCAGTTTCTTGCGTCCCTTCTTTGCCTGGTAATTCACTTGATAGATAATCAAATACAACATCTGACAACTTCTGAACATTCCGTGAGCTGTTTATTAGGTATGCGGCAAGCATGGTATCGAACTCAAGACCTTGTATGTCGATACCGACTTTTCGCGCCATTTCATATTCATACTTTAGGTTGTGGCCAAATTTTTTTATTTTCTCTGACTCCAATAACTTCTTGAAATCTAGGAGACTCAGCCCGCTATTCTCACCAAAGCGCACATAATACGTTTTACCAGGGGCAACAGAAACGCCGACCCCCAGCGCATCCGCATTAATTGGGTGTGCGGCTGTTCCACGAATCCTAAAAGCGAACCCCCCGACTTTTTCAATTTGTTCCAATAATGCCCCCAATGAAGGTCTATCGCAAACGAGTTTGTATTCAGACAATTCCTCTACTTTGGCGCCCGACTCAAATTCAAGAACAGGCTGGGCATTATCCTCGGGCAGCCGCTTCAACAACGAACGAAATTCCAAACGCTTGAAAAGCTCCCGAAGCTTTGGTAGGTTTGGCTTTCGGAGCTTACATTGCTCAAGGTTAATGTCAATGGGGACATCAGTCTGAATGGTTGCCAATCGCTTTGAGAGCAAAGCTTGGTCAATCGAACTTCGTATTTGCTCGCGCAGCCGTGCTTCTTGTATATCATCAATATGCGCAAGGATGTTCTCTAAGCTACCGAATTCCTTAATAAGCTTTGCAGCTGTTTTATCGCCGATGCCCGGCACGCCAGGAATATTGTCCGAAGGATCACCTTTAAGAGCTTTATAATCAATAAGCTGCTTAGGCTTGAGGCCATAGCGAGCCTCAACAGCCTTCTCATCGTAGACAACAGTCTCAGTTACGCCCCTTACGGTAGTCATTACTTTGACTTTGCTGTCCACAAGTTGCAGAGCATCTAGGTCACCTGTAACAATGATTACGTCATAGCCTTCTGACTCGGCTTTTCTAGCAACTGTGCCAACAACATCGTCAGCCTCATAGCCTGGAACCTCAAGTATAGGAATATTGAAGGCTTCAATCATCTCGCGAGCGATAGGTCCCTGGGAACGAAGCTCATCGGGGGCGCGCTTTCGATGGGCTTTGTATGCCACGTATTCTTCATGCCGAAAAGTTTTTTCGGGGGCATCGAAAGATACTATCACGATATCGGGCTCTTCCTCTTCTAGGAGACGCAATAGCATCATTGCAAGCCCGTAAACTGCATTTGTTGGCTGATTTTCCAATGTAGAAAAGTGTGGGAGGGCAAAGAACGCTCGGTATAAAAGGCTGTTTCCGTCTATAAGAATGACCTTACCTTTGCTCATTTTAAAACTCATATCTAACGCCAAACAAAAAGATTAATTCCCAACCGCAATTAGCGAGAATAATCAAATACCTGGTTTTATATTTGTAGTTTAGTAATCAGGATTGGACAGCGAATTGAGATTATCCACGCGAAGTAACCTTCGCGCTAATCCCATAAGAAATTTAGCGCGAGACTGGTCGGCAAAGTTTGATTCTGCTTCGCTTATTAGCTGCCCCAAAAGACCTCTTTGTTCATAATACTCTTTGACCTCAAACTCCCCCTTTATTCCCGCATCGCGCGCCGCTGCCTTAAGCGCGTCCTCGAGGCCGCCAAGTTCATCTACCAACTTCAATGCCTTTGCCTGACTGCCGGTAAAAATGCGCCCGTCAGCAAGTTCTCTTACCTTTTCAATAGGAAGTTTCCGGCCTTTGTGAACGTCTCTTACAAACTGCTCGAAAACATCGTTTATTAACCCCTGGAGAATTTTCCGCTCTTCAGGAGTAAGGGGACGCGATATACTTCCCATATCCTTGTGCTTCCCGCTCTTAATTGATCCCAACTCAATTCCCAAACGATTAAGAAGGACATGGAGGTCGGCAATTTCCATGACTACCCCGATGCTGCCAGTTATAGTTGCAGGGTTAGCATATATTCGGTCTGCAGCAGCTGAAACGTAATATCCTCCAGAAGCAGCAACATCGCCCATCGAGACTGTAACCTTCTTGCCTGACCGCCGGACGCGCAAAATCTCGTTGTATATCTCTTGTGAGGCTGCAGCGCTTCCTCCAGGACTATTAACCCTGATGACGAGCGATTTTATCGAATTGTCTTTCCTCGCACGCTCAAGCGCCCGAATTACTCTTTCCGAAGCTGCACCTTGATCACCGAAAAGTCCTCCCTGACCACTTCCCGAGAAAATTACTCCCTCAATTCGAACTAATCCAACCTTGTATCCAAATCGGGGAATAGTGCCACCCTTACGTGCCGTCAGCGCAAAAATCATAAAGGAAACAAAGACAAGAACAAGCACCACCACAATAATTAAAGCAACGGCAACTGTTTTTTTCATAAAGGGCGGCCTCCTAATTGACAACCAATGTGAAATGGGTTATAATTTACTCAGTGCCGAAGTGGCGGAATTGGCAGACGCGCCGGTCTCAAAAACCGGTGAGGGCAACCTCATGTCGGTTCGACCCCGACCTTCGGCACCATTTTATTTAGGATTCCCTTTTAAACGATTTATTGTAGCAAGTCGTTCATGGCTGTGTCAATTTGCCATCCTTTGTCTTACCTCGCCAGACCCCACCCGAAGAGACAGGAAATTCTAATCGTCTAGACTGACCAAATTTGGAAAATTACTCACCCAAAAAGCATGGGCAAAAGCGGACTAATGCTTGTTTGAACTTCCGTGATCAACAAGCGAACGAGGTAATTATGAGGTCATGTCAAGTAAATTATACTTCGCTAGAGATACCTTAAAAATTTGTTTTCTTCGTCAACTAAAATAAGCTTGGGGGTTACTTCCTCATCAGTAATGGCAAAGGAGACAATTATTATCTTATCTCCTTTCTTTACAAGATGTGCCGCGGCTCCATTTACACAGATGACTCCAGACCGCTTCGGCGCGGGGATTGCGTAGGTTTCAAACCGTTGACCATTGGTAACGTTCCAGACGTGCACAAGTTCACCCTTCTTTATGTCTGCACGCTCCATCAGGTCTTGGTCAATTGTAATACTCCCTATGTAATTGACATCAGCGTCTGTAACAGTTGCTCGGTGGATTTTGCTTTTTAAAAGTGTCAGAAGTCGCATTTCTTTCGCCCCTAGCTATTATTATACCAATTGACATTAGTTCCTGTGAAGATACTTTGCGATATAATTATGTGCTCTATACTCTGACACCATTTTCTCGTCAAGAGGATATTGCCCAAACTGCTTTGCTGCTTCAACCATAGCCAAATAGTTTTCCGGCTTAACACCGGGATGAATACTATTACTCGATGCAATTACATGACCGCCCCCAACTGAACCTTTAGCTATTGTCTCCTTTACCGCATCAATGACCTCTTCACGCGTGCCGTGCGTGAGGACCTCGGTACAATCAACATTTCCTACAACGGCAACACGGTCGCCATACTTTGCCTTAACCTCCCCGATATCCATCCCAGCAATTGGTTCGAGTGGGTCAATTGCATCTGTCCCTGTAGCAACAATCATATCAAGTATCGGCCAAATATTCCCGTCGGTGTGCTTTATATGGGGAACTCCACCCTGATGAGCTGTGTCTACCATTTCCTTTATATAAGGAACACAAAACTCCTCAAAGAAAGCAGGAGACATCAAGGGCGCTGTTCGGTAAGCATAGTCATCTCCACATACTACGGCATCTATCCCTTCATCAATCGCTCGTTGAAGCACTGCCTTCTTATAATCAACTATCATTCTCGCCAAGCGATGGGCAAACTCCGGATTCTCAATGTAAGCGGCAAAGAGGTTTTCAAGACCAATAAGGTAATGAGAAAACTCGAAAGCCTCATGCCCACAAAGGACAATTGCTTTTTCGCCTTTAAAGCGACGAACAGCCTCAGAAACTGTTTTTAACCTGTGGTCAGCATAAGGGTCGGGAGGCTTATAAGAATCTAAGTCTGCTGGACTTTTCAGCGGATGGCCAGCTGGATAAGCAACTCCACATGGCTCCACTCCCCACACGATGCCCCATTCGTCGCGGAAATACCCGCCGCCTAAATCCTCTCGGCGGTGGTCTTCAAAAACTGTGATTGCATCTAAGTCAAGCTTCTCGGCCAAAGCAAAATAACCTATATTCCCATAGAGCGCCGAAAGTGTGGGTTCGTTTATAATGAGCTCCCAAATTGGAACCCTATCAGGCTGCCCCCGCCTAAGAGCAGTCAGAAACCTCTCTCTGCCTGTCACTTTGCCAATAGCTCCTCTCGCTTATTGCCTAATATTCAATCCCCTGTCTCGAATTTCCAGGATGCTTTACTTCAACCATTTCTGTCACAAGGTCGGCGGCATCCACAAGTTCCTTAGGCGCATACCTACCTGTCAAAATAACATCTACCCAAGGTGGACGCCGCTTGAGAATTTCTAGTACTTCCTCGGAATTGACAAAACTATAATGAAGCACTACGCACATTTCATCCAAAATGACTATGTCATACTCGCCAGATTCAATTATTTCAACCGCCTGCGCCCAATTTTGACGGCTTTCCTCACGTAGAACTGCCGATTCACGTTGGTTGACATTTGGATCAAAAGGCGATGTTCGTCCAAAAACTGAAATTGCCGACCCAAGGCGCTCTGCGGCTAAAACCTCTCCCGATTTGCCAGGTTTCAGAAATTGCACAACTGCCACCCTAAGCCCACGCCCAATAGCTCTAAGCGCAAGTCCCCACGCAGCGGTTGTCTTACCTTTTCCGTTTCCCGTATAAACTTGTACGATGCCCTTGCGGATGCCCATTTTTGCGGCCAAAGTTTATCTTTGCATCATCAGATGCTTAGAAGCCTTGCAACTTTGCGTTGAAACTAGGACTCTTACGTCTACTTGGAAATAACTTCACAGATATTTATCCAAACCCCGCTCTTTCAATAACTCTACCAACTTTTTCACATCCTGCGCACGGTCTTTCGGACAAACAAGGAGCGCGTCTTCGGTATCAACAATAATCATATCATCAAGCCCAATGGTTGCAATTAGCTTATCCTTTGAACCAACAACCAAGCTATTGGTCGTATCTATTCCTATGTGAAAAGCGTTAACTGCGTTTCCGTGTTCATCTTTTTGCATTATGTCGCTTACTGCCGTCCAACTGCCAATGTCATTCCAACCAAACGTTGCCCGCACGACCATAATATCGTTGAGTTTCTCCATTATTCCATAATCAACGGAAATCCGACGCATTGCTTCATACTCACGGTGGAGAACTTCGGTTTCATTTTCTCCGCCGACGGCATCTTTTATTCGCATCAAACGCTCATGAATATCTGGCAAATGAAGAGCGAAGAGCTCCATTATTTTTGGCACACTCCATACAAACATGCCGCTATTCCAAAGATAATCACCACTCTCAACATATCTTTTAGCGGTCGGAAGGTCAGGCTTTTCAACAAACCGTTTTGCCTTATGAACCTCGCATCCCTCAACGACTTTGTATTCGGGCTCTATTTGAATATAACCATATCCTGTCTCAGGGGCTGTCGGAGGTATACCAATCGTGACCACTTTCCCCATTTCCGCTAGCTTCTTCGCCGCCAGTATAGTTTGTGCAAACTCTTCATCACCCGAAATATAATGGTCTGACGGGAAAACCCCCAAAATTGCCTCTGGGTCTATTAGGCTTATATATGCCGCCGCAAGGCCTATGCAAGGTGCTGTATCGCGCCTATAAGGATCAATAAACACCGCATCGGGCTTCCGCGCAGTTGCTTCGCAGATTAAATCTACGTGATGGGCATTAGTTATGATGTAGACCTTGTCCTCACCAAGAATTGCGGATAATCTGTCTGTCATAGCCTGCACAAGCGGCTTCTCTCCCACAAGAGGATGTATCTGCTTAGGGAAGTTTTCTCGAGACTTTGGCCACAATCGTGTGCCTCCGCCGCCTGCCATGACAATGCCATACATCTCCATATTACTCTTCTCCTTCAAAATGTAACTTGGCCCAATGCACATTTATTCTAGCATGGGCCGCTTCGTTTCGGCAATTAAAATGCTGAGGAATCGCCACTCAAGATATTACCCGTTATACTGCTGAGCTAACCTTCTTTCACATCTTGCCATTTACTACTTGGGGTGCTTACAATGGTGGCATGATATCCCAACTTCAAATAGCCCTTTTGCTCCCATATAGCAAGAGAAAAAACACTGAATACAAATAAAAACTGTCATGGTTTTATTCTTGATATTATCAATCATCTTCAATACCGGCTTTGCCATGAGCTACAAGATAGCGACACGGCGAAATTCGAATGTCCAAGCCGTAAACGTTTGGATGTACATTGGCTCTACCCTAACCGTAATCACCTATATTCTTATAAAGCATGAACTGTCGCTAAACATTCATGCTATTATTTTAGGTTCAATTTCAGGGTTTATGGTTTTCTTTGCAACTTTGGCATTTTTTTATCACATAGGCTACGGTCAGCTTTCAGCATCCTGGACAGTTATCAGCCTGGCGATAGCATTTCCCGTATTGGCCTCTATCTTTGTCTGGCACGAGCAACCAAATCACAAGCAGATTGTTGGCCTTGTGCTAATTACTTTTGCACTTATTCTTTTTGGCAGGCACGAAACAAGAAATGGAGGCACGTCATAATGAGCTTTCTTCTCCTTATGGTTGCATTCATGCTGACAGGTCTGCTCCATGTGGCAAACAAAGCGCTTCATGAATGCGGGTTGGATGCCTACCGTGATTTATATATGCTAATGTACTATGCCGTTCCAATGATAATGGGGTTGATTCTCTTAAAGATACAGGGCGGAAAAACAACAATGACCGACCGAAAAATAGGTTTGTTCATGGGATTTAGCGGTGCACTAAGCTTGCTCTTTTTCTTGATTGCGCTTCAGCAAATCCCTGGAATAGTTGCCTTTCCTGTTAGGAACCTTGGCAACTTAGTTGTCACGGCAACCCTCTCAATGGCCGCATGGAAAGAAAAACTTTCGCACAGCCAGTGGCTCGGGGTCATTCTTTCGCTTATTGCTATTTGGCTAATTTATTAGAAGCCAATGACTAGTAGTTACTCCAGAACCCCTGCTGCGCCTTCCACCCCAGCACCAGAAGCACCTACAATTTGACTGCCATCTATTCGTATGCATGAGGCAAGGCCTGCAAGTGTTTCGCGCTCCTCCAGCATATGCCCACGTGCCTTCATCGCCTCCCTCGCAGTCTCCGGCAGATGCTTCTCAACAAGCATTCCTGCAAGATGAGTGTGTATCCTTGGGCGATTAAGTGTTTCAGCAGGTGTCATGTCAAAGTCAATGATATTTACTGCAAACTGAGCCACCATGTTGGGTATCATGCGGCCCCCTGGAAGCCCAAAAGCTGCAACCGGGTTACCGTTGCTAGTAACGATTAGCGGCGACATGTTATGCATCACGGCCTTCCCTGGGCCAACAGAGTTTGGAAAGCCCGGCCTCGGATCAAAACGCGACATTCCATGGTTTAAAACAATACCAAGGCCAGGAACGCCAACCTTCGCGCCCCATCCACCGCCATGAGTCTGCGTTAGGGCAACCATATTGTGCTCGGAATCACAAGCCACCAGGCTTACCGTGCAGCCCACTGTTTCAGATTTGCGGAGTCGGCGAGCAACCGGCCCTTTTTTAATCCTTCTAGCAAGCTTGCCAGCATGTTTACTGGAAATCAACCATCGAATTTTTCGCTCAATGCCAGGAACATCGCCGATATATTTGAACCGATCTCTCCAAGCTAGGACTAGCGTATCTGCGAGATCTGCCCAATATTTTGAATCGTCCGCCGAGTATGGCTCTGGGCTCAACACATTGAGCACTGACAGAATCTCAAGTGCAGTTGGACTACCTGACAGTGCCGGACAAGCGTGAACTTGTTTTCCTCTGTATTCAAGAACTAATGGCTTGCAGATCTGTGCCTTGTATTCTGCCATATCACTTAAAGTGAGTATACCACCCAATGATTGAACGCGGTTTGCAATTTTTTCTGCAATTTCTCCAACATAGAAAGAACGAGGGTCGGCGGCTAGCGTCTCCAATAGGCGAGCCAAATCCGATTGCACCCAGATTTCGCCCTCCTGTGGTATGCTGCCATCGGGAAACATTGTTGCTATCGAATCTTCATCTGCACCATTCTTCAGCCATTCGAGCTGCGCAGCCAACCCTGGATAAACTGGGAACCCATCAGCCGCAAGGCGGATAATCGGCTCCATAACTTTACCCCACCCAAGGCGGCCAAATTTCTCAGCTGCCAAGGAAAGACCTGCTACAGTTCCGGGAACAGATACGGCAAGAGGACCTACGAAATTAGCATTGTTAACAACGGGGGCAAACTCTCCTAAACCATACTTTTTTGTATTATCCTCAATTTCAAACATACCTTCGGTTGCCGCCTTCGGAGCACGAGTATTGTAGTCAATAGTGACAACTCGTCTTTTACTCGAAAGATAAATAACCATCTGCCCCCCATAACCACCGATTCCATTAGACGCAGGTTTTACCACGCAAAGCGCTAGAGCGGTCGCAACCGCTGCGTCTACGGCATTCCCGCCTGCCTGAAGTATATCGCGCCCAACCTGAGAAGCCAGCGCATTGTCTGAAGCAACCATGCCAAACTTACTAACAACATCAACAGCCTTGCCCATTTCACCCTCCAAAATGCCCTCTGGGAATATTAAAAACGGCGGCTCATGTACTAACCTTAGATAATTGCTCCCTGAGCTAGTAGGTAATCTCTTAGGAGTTTATAGTCCAGCTTCCGAGGAGTCACACCTTCCCTAACACAAAGCGCAGCAGCTATACCAGCCGCCTGGCCAAGTGCCATGCAATTCGGCATTATTCGAACAGCTCCCTGACCCTCGTGGGTTGCAGAAAGACATCGGCCTGCAACGAGAAGATTTTCAATTTCACGCGGCACCAAACACCGATAGGGAACCTCATACCAATCACCAGGAGGAGGAGCATTTGTTGGCTTTCCATCATCCGCACGCGAATAACCAATGCCAGTAGGACGATGGATATCCACTGGATACGCAGACCTCAACACAGGGTCAGGGAATTTTCTTCCAGCTACTACGTCTTCTGCTGTAAAGATATACTCGCCTAAAATACGACGTGTCTCCCTTACGCCAATTTGGGTTGCGGTTTGAACTAAGTAAGCATTCTCAAAACCTGGCACATAATTCCGGAAGAATTTCATCAAAGCCATCGTCTGCCGCCGCCCCTCTATCTCAGCTTGCGTTAAATCTTCCGAACGAGTACCATCCAACCCTCCAATGTGCGTCGTGTTCACCACGACGTGACCAGGCGTTGGTAATGCTATGAAGAAAACCATATCTTGCGGAAGTGGAAACTCGCCTTTACTACGTGCTTCGTCAACTTCCTTATAAAAGCCCGCAACTCCAACGGACGTTTTCAGCAGACGCTCTACATCCGCATCGGTTTGCGGCTTTGGAAAGCGCATTTGATCTGGGTTGTCCTTGGCATACATTAGCGCTTTGCGAATATCAACACCACCGATTGTGAACATAAGAGTCATCGCCTGAGTCATTCCATGTTCCGGGCTTCCCATCTCAAATGGTGCGCCTGCCATTGCCGAAACATCACCATCTCCAGTAGCATCAATTGTAACTGCGCCATCGAGGTTAATCGTCCCGCTTTTTGTTAAAATCTCAACGCCGATGACCCTTCTCCCAACAACGCGAACCCCTGTTATCCAAGAATGGAGAAGGAGGTGCCCGCCCGATTCGAGCAGCATTTCCTGTGCGACAAACTTCATCGCCTCTGGGTCGAATGCTCTTCCAAACATACCGCCCATATCTGCCATTCGGTCGCAAATTTCTTTAAAGAAACCTCCGACAAGCTGTTCACCCTTTGAAGTGCAGGAGCTCATAAAAGGATTAACCAGCCCAGCTGTCCCAAGACCGCCCAAAAATCCATAGCGTTCAATTAGGAGCGTCTTGACTCCAATTCTTGACGAACAAACGGCAGCGGCAATACCTGCAACGCCACCACCTGCCACAATAACATCGAAATTATTGTCAATATTCAATTTTCCACCTCTTGTTAAGCCAATTTTGCAGGGTAAAGAATTGCTATCCGACCGACATTATAACAAAAAAGCCTTTGCTAACATTAATAGGTTTTATTTTTTCTAGATGCCCGTATTAAAAATTAATAGGTTACTGGTAAAAATACCTGTTGACAAAGAAAATTCGCACCGATATACTGAGTGCCGATACATAGCGCACGCTGTACAAGCAATCACGCACCAACGTGCTATGGCTATGTGCTAAACAATTTAAGAGTCAATAATTGCAAAATCTCCACCTACAGATTTTTGTCAAGGTGGAAAAAGTAAGGAGGAACGCGCAAAAGTCTAATGGCTATAGAAATCGGAAGCACCGTCGACGGAGTAGTTGTAAAGGTAACTGAGTATGGTGCTATCGTCAGGATGCAAGGTGGAAAGACCGGCTTAATCCACATTTCCGAGATTGCGGATACGTTTGTCAGGGATGTCAAAGATTATTTCAAAGAGCACGATCGAGTTAGAGTAAGGGTCTTGAGCGTCAACAGCAAAGGGCGCTATGAACTCTCAACCAAGCAAGTTGAGCAGCCTCCTCAGGAGCCTCCGGAACCTCGCGAGCGTGAAAAATCTGTTGAGCGCCCTCCAGAAGAAATCAATCTCGGCCCTGAACCAGAAAGCGAACCTGAAACAACACCAGTAGCCCAAAGCTTCGAGGAAAGGCTATCACGTTTTGTTAAAGAAAGCGAAGAACGGCTGCTTCAGTTGAAACGCAATATCGAAAGCAAGCGTGGCAATAATAGAAGGCGCTAATTTCCACTGTTATCATCAGTGGACTCCTGAGGAGATGGTTTCAATTATTAATTTAATTGCTACTCTAAAAAGGTGAGTCCCTCTTTTAGACTAGCAAACTTAGCTGGGAAGTTCGCCTGATTATTTCCAGAACATATGTTTGAAACTCCGCTTCGATATAATATGAAACTTTTGGCAATAGACTTACGTCTATAATATTAAAAAGAGACTAAAAACTGACCCTATTCGTAAAAGCAAACGAACCTTCCCATGAAAGGGGTGACCGAAATGGTCATAAAAGTTAGACAGCTCCTCGCAATTACCATTCTTGCAGTATTTACTTTCGCACTCCTGGCACTCGCAATGGAAAATGCTTCCTATGCAAAAGGAGTAACCAAGACCGAAAAATCAAGTCCTAATTTTTGGGGCTCGGCGAATTCTCGTGCGAATATTCCACGGCCTACTAGTAATAGGCCTAGTATTAGTACTGGCTGGAATAGTAATAGATTCGAAAACAGCAGGTTGAGCTCATCATACAGGGGCACTGCATCTTGGGGTGGAACATCCTTCAACTCATCTTCAACAAAGCCCTTTTCGCCCGGAAACCCTGTATTCAAAAAGCCTTCCTCATCAACACCAAAAGACAGTGGTTGGTCGCCCCTAAGCATTAGTGGACGGTGGGAATTGCGAAGCTCAACCACACAACGTGATAAGCAAAGTGTTAATTTTAGTTCAAACAATTCTTCCAATGGCTCAACAAGAAAGGAGTATTCGAGCATAGGAAAAATCTGGTCCAGTCGCACGGAAAAACGGGACACGTCACTTGACCGGGAGAGGAAACGGGAGCGCACAGAAACGCACAAATACAAACGAGATGATTATAACCCCTACATTATTTCTTATTCAACTCGGCGCTTCTTTTACCCAAACTACTGTTATACCTATAGGAAAGATTACTGCTGGCCGTCAATATACTTCTACTATGGAACTCTTCCACCATATATCTTCGGGCCACGCATCGTTTTTATCCCAACGTTTGCAAACCGACACATCTGCGTTCAAATCCCAATCGCTATCAACTGGAATGATGACTATTATCTTTGTGACACCTACGGCCGCAGATTGCGCGAAGCACTAAATCGCATACAGCGCGCATGGGAAAGAGGCGATGAATATCTCATAAGAGACTACCTCAGGTTCAACTCACGCATCGCGGTTTATTTGAACGGCAAATACGCTTATTCCATTGACGCCGAAGATTATTATGATATGACGCGCGACGCCATGAGAAATATAAGGACGCGCAGTTTTATATTTGACAGGATTCACAAGCGTTCTTCCGATTGTGTTGTTGCATTTGGAACTCATATTTACGTTGATGAAGATAGCGGCTTTGTGAAAACCGTATACGTCTCTTATACGCTTGAACGATTTGGAAGCGATTGGTATATAACAGAGGTCGGATGTTCAACTTCTTACCCATGGTAATGGCGATAAAACGCAAGAAGAGAGTTTGAAAAATGAGAGCAAAACTCTCCATAAGGTTTTTCTGCGCGGTTCTTCTAATAACATTTGTCATGACCGCTATTTATATCAATGCACCACCCTTCTGCAAACCCGCAGTCGCCAAAGGTGTTACCAAGACTAAGCCAAATACTGATTCGTCTGAAACTTCAAGCGAGGAAAAGGAAAACAAAACCGAACCGCAAGAAAGTCCGAAGCCTTCTCCACCTCCCCCTCCGCCAGTAGAAAAGAAGTCCGAGCGAAGGGATGAATCAAGACCCTCCGAACAACCGAATGACGAGCTTTACCGTAGAAATGAGGAACAGAGAGACATCCCCTATCCTTCACCAGCCCACAGAGGACCTGGAACGCGCAACCTTGGCAGTCAAATTCAAAAACGAAGCGAACAGCGCGACCCTCTTTACGAATTCCGCCGGCATTTTCATGACGATTTTTTCTATCCTTATGATAAGCATTGTTATAGGTTTTACCCCCACTATGACATCGGAGCGATTGTGATAATCAATGACTATTGGGAGCGTAAGCATAAACCTTGGCGACGAATTTACGAATATCGGGAGCCACCCCCAGGGTCACTTGAGGAAGCACTTGTAGATATTCAGGCAACTTGGTGGGAAAAAGACCCCGAGTTCTTAATGTGGCATGTTGACCCCCATGGAGAAATAAGCATTTACTATAAAGGCAGGTACTCCCATACTCTTACCCCACGCCAAATATTTAAGCTTACTGCCGAAGCTTTAGACCAAATAGACACGACTGAGTTCAGGTTCACCACCGTTGAATTTCATGGGGATGAAGCAATTGCAAGGGCTAAGCACGTCTTTGTTGGTCCTGATCATCGAACACGCACCGCCTATTTGGCCTATTATCTCACCAAGACGCGTAATAGATGGGTAATTGAACAAATAGATTTTCGAAAGACGGACTTTGGCGCTCCACAATGCTTTATTGCCACGGCTGCATATGGAACACCAATGGCAAAAGAGGTGGTAATACTCCGAAAGTTCAGGGATGATTATCTCCTCACGAATTTACCAGGAAGAGCTATCATAGCCGTGTATTATAAAATAAGCCCGCCAATTGCAAGGTTTATAGCCAACCACGAGAATGCCCGTACTATAGTGAGGAAATCGCTCAAACCCTTAGTTCAGGCATGCAAATTGGCGGTCTCAGATGCGGCAGATAAATGAACCGATTCTTCGGCTAGTCGAGTATTCCTAAGTCTATCCGCGTATTTGACAATCCTAATAGTAGTACCTTCATCACCACGGATTAGCTCAACATTATCTGCAAGCTCCAAAAGCTTATCCCATTCCAATACCTGCAGATACTCATTTTGGCACCCGTTGTCAGAACATATCGGGTCAATAGCTTTGGAAGGGTCGGTTACCTCCACCGCCATGCATGTGCCATAAACAGCCAATTTGATGAAAAGGTTTTCCTCACATTTTCCATCTGCTCTGTCTATGGATATTGAGCATATTTCGCTTACCGCATCCTCGGTATCTGCAATATCTTTCCAACTCATCCCCAGCTTTGCGGCAAGACAGGCAACTATTTTGCGTAGTTGCGGCAGGTAGCGACGGCTTTTTCTTATTTGAACTTCCGTGGTCATGCTTCTTACTCTCCATCCATGTGCATTGTCAGAAATTGCAAAGATCTTGTCGTGAGGAAAACAAGCCTGTCATTGCCGATTCCGCCACTAGACAATGCTAAAATCGGCATTGGTTTATAGGTACAGCAGAAAATTTACCATGGGGCTACCAGGGCGTCAATGAAATTTGAAGGGTCAGAAATGTTATTTTTCGGCCATAAATTTGGCATGCAGAAAAGCTAAAAGTACACGTTAAATCTAGGAAAATCAAGAGTTTTCTCAATGCGGTTTGTTACGACATAGTCATATAATTCAGAGAGATTTCCCCGCGGTGCTCAAAAATTGGACATAATTGCGAAATGCATAATCCTACTAAACTTTAGCCCTAGAGTTCTTTATTTTAGTTCTTGCCCTGCCTTTACAACAAGCAACGCTAGGTCATCGTGGAGAACGCCCTTTGCATATTCACGGATGCGTAAATCCAGCTGGTCTACTATATACAGGGCATCCTCATGAGCGAACTGGCAGAACATTTCCTCAAGCCCTTCTATGCCCAAGAATTGGCCATTACGCCGGGCTTCTGTTGCACCATCCGTATATAAGAGAAGGACGTCCCCAGGCTCAAACTTGATGCTTTTTGAAGTAAATGGAAAACTTTCAACAATCCCAAGCGCTGTGCCCGTAGTAGCCAGCGACATACACAGCTTACGTCGGCTGCTATTGAGAAGTGGCAATTCATGACCAGCATTCACATATTCAAGCACGCCAGAAACCGTATCAAGCACACCATAGAAGCAAGTAATGAAAACTTGGCCACCAATAAACTTATATACCGCTTTGTTTAATTTTGTAATAAGGCCTATTGGATCGAGACCCTCAATTGCATATGCACGAACAGTATATTTTATCAGAGCCGTATGAATTGCTGCGCTCAGCCCTTTTCCTGATACATCAGCCATAACCAAAGCTACCTTATCAGGAGAAATTTCTATGACATCATAGAAATCACCGCCGATTTGTGCCTCCGCCAAAGCCGCCTCGTATCTATCAGCAAACTGGAAGCTACCAATTACCTGCGGCACATCAGGCAAGAAGGACCTCTGAAGCGTCTCTGATATCCGACGTTCTCGCTCATAAGCGCGCGCATTTTCTATCGCCACCGCACCTTGTGCAGCTACGGCTTGTGCAAGCCTTACCTGGCGCCGCGTGAATCTTCGCAATTCATCCTGAGTAAAAGTTATTCCATACCCTATCACATTTTCATGGAACACAAGGGGAACCGCAAGAAGCGACCGCAATTTGAGCTTTTCGGCGAATTCGGGCGGCACACGAGGATCATTTGCCGCATCGTGTATAACAATTGGTTTCCGTCTTTCCACAGCCTCCTTTACCATTTGAGCAGCCGCTGAAAGAGGCAAGCTCCAGCTCGCATGAAACTCTTTTTCTTCGGCAGATAAACCATGAGAAATTGCAGGTTTCAAGTATCCGTTCTCTACTAGCCAAAGTGCGGCTTTGCTTGCATCACACACATCAGCAAGGTTTCTGGCTACAACCATCAGCCGGTGTTCAAGGTCCATGGAAAACACCAATGACTGGGATACCCTAAACAATATGTTGGCTTCTCTTGCAGCCTTAACGGCTCGGTCATGCTCTTCCTCAAGTTGGCGTCTAGAGACCTCTAAGTTTTCCGCCATTCGATTCAGAGCGTCTGCAAGGTCTTCTAATTCATCTCTCGTTCGAACATTAATGCGCCAAGAAAGATTTCCAGCGCCTATAGCTTCGGCTCCCTCCTTGAGCTTCGATATGGGGATGGTTACTCGCCGAACCAAATACAACCCAAATAAACCAAAAAGAACGGCAAATAAAAATGCCCAAGCCAATGCTATTGCAAATGTTCCAGCCTGAGATCCAAAAGCTTCGCTTACTGGAACTTGAACAACTACAACCCAGCCAAGATCGGGAATCCGGTGAAAAACTCCTGCAACTTCCCTCCCTGATGGATCTGTAAAAATATCTTCTCGCGTAAGAGCAGTATCAGTTTTTCCTTCAAGAGCTTGTCGCACAGGGCCAAGCCGCGAGAAATCGGCACCTATTAAGTGCATGCGTTCTAGAGGATGGGCAATAACTCGCCCCTTTTTATCGACAACGAAAACATATCCCCCCCGCCCCATGCGAATTTTGCTTATAATATCTTTCGGGGTCTCAAGGCTGACAACACCAAAAAGCACCTCTGACGGAGGCTCTCCTGGCTGACCAATTGGCACAGCAACAAGAACCAAAGGGTAGTGAGGCATGACAAACTGAACATCACTAGTATAATTTCGCCCTGCCATTGCTTCTTTTATCGCCGCTCTTGTTAGAACTTGTGGGGGTTGCCAAGTGGCGCCCTTTTGTCGGACTATAACTTGGACAATCCCTGAAAAATCATAGATTGCCAATTGTTTAAAAAAGGGAAACTTCTTTTGCAAATCGGTCAGGGCTTGTCGCCTAGAAACCCAGTAAGCATGAGAAAGGCTAGCCGTTACCAAGATCGATTGCACATTGCCCATAAACTCACTAATGTCGTCTGAAACCGCTTCCGCAACCGCCTGCATCTCAGCAAAGATTCGGCGTTGCTCTCTTTCGGCACCCGTGCGCACTAGAATTCCTGCAATCACTACCGAAGGGATAATCACAGCAGCAAGGAGTACAACCAATAGCCTGATTTTTAAACTTATCTTTCTGTCAGTTGAAGGCATAATGCTACCTATTATCTGCAACCAATTATCTCTAAAATTATTATGACACTTTTGCCTTGAATAAAAACTGCAATTGACTGGCCCTTGGGAAGCTATTACTGCGGCAAGTATTTCATTTCCAAACTATTAATTAGGTGAAGCTAGAAGCGAACGCACGTAGGCAATGCTTTTTGAAACAGCAGCGGAAGGATCTTCATCGCCTTCGTATTCAATACTAAGATAGCCTTTGTAGCCTGTTTCTCTTAACACCTTCAAGCACTCCTGGATATCTGCATCGCCCTCACCAAGTACTGTCCCCATATATTTCCTGCCATCTGCGGCAATGCAAGCATTTCCCTGGTAACCAATAGGAACTTCTTTGTAATCCTTCAAATGTACGGAGATAATCCAAGGAGCCAACCTTCTAATTGCGTCTGCAGGGGATTGGTTTACAAGAAGAAAATTGCCTGTATCAACATTTACACGCAGTATAGGTGAGCCCACAGTCTTAATTACATCCTCGATTTGCTCAGCCTTACTAACCAAAAATCCATGGTTTTCAATAGCAAGCACCACCCCATGTGGTGCCGCGTATTTAACTGCTTCCACCAACCCTGTAACTATCCAATCAAGAGCAGTCTGAAACAAAACACCATTGGCAACAGTACCCAATAAAACCCTAACTACACCGCAGTTTAGGTTCACTGCTTCTTCAATGCCATTGTAGATACTATTTAGGGCTTCCTCACGCTGAACAAGATCAGGATTCACAAAGTTATTCCATACAGCCCATGTGCACACAGGCATTTTGGCTTCCTTTAATGCAGATTTGACTTTTCCAATTTCTGCGTTTCGGTCTCGCCAATAAAAACTGCTGAGCTCTACAGCATCTGCACCCAACTCTTTTGCCTTCCATATAAATTTCTCAAGGTCCATTTCACCTCGATAGAAATCCAGAGCAAAACTTCGAACACTCACTGCGACCTTCATTGCTTGCCTCCTCAGACGCGGAACTCATTCTTTCCAAAGCTGAAAAGAAAAACGGCACCCACCGACGGAACCATCCCTGGATGCCGTTCACGCAATTTTAATCTTTTAAAAAACTCAGTCCTCTACAATCGCTCCTGTCGGGCACACAGCCTGGCATGAGCCACAGTCGGTGCAAATATCAGGGTCAATTACGTATTTGGGGTCACCCTCTTTAATTGCTTCAAATGGGCATTCCTCAATGCAGGTTCCGCACATGGTGCATTCATCAGTAATCTTGTAAGCCACTAATGTTTCTCCTTTCTTATTTTAATCGCTATGAGTTGTGGGCTTAGCCCTACTTAAACATTTTCAAAACACAACAATCTAGATTTTAACGCATTTTTCATGTCTTGACTAGCCCCAATTATAAATCAACCTTACACTAAGATGCCCGAAGCATAAGCAAATAACATTTTGTTAGGCTAGATTGTGCACAATTGCAAATCAAGCGCTGGGTATGCTTGTTTCTGCTGAGTTTAGAACTATCGCACCCATGGGTAGGCATTTTGTAGCCGGATATCGTGCTTTTGAAGATATAATACAGGAATCGCAAAACTTCATAAAACGTAGATCTCATTCAACGCACTATAGTTGCTTTATAAGCTACCAAACATCCCAAAAAATAGAAGTAGGAGAGGTTTTGAAAATGACTGTCGCAGATGAAGCTTTATCAAACAGAGTTAGGAATGCACTTGCATCTGACAAACGAATAAGCGGACTGCCAATAGAGGTGCGTGTCTCTGCAGGGAATGTTTTCCTCAAAGGGTATGTGGAAAACCTCGAGCAAAGAGACGTCGCGCAGTTTATTGTTAGCGGGGTACCGGGGGTCAGGCATGTTAACGTTGACGAACTTTTGGTAAGGGGGTTGGATCAATGAGTAAATACGGTGATTTCTCGCTTGATGGGAAAGAGTATATCATGTATAGACCGGATACCCCTCGGCCTTGGATTAACTACCTCTCAAATGAAAAGTATTGTGCTCTTTGCTCACAAACAGGCGGAGGGTATTCATTTTATGAAACTTCAGGTTACAATCGAATCACCAAAGAATACCCTCCGTTTGTTGTGTACCGCGATTGTCCAGGCCGATTTGTATACCTTCGTGACATGGAAACTGGGGAGTACTGGAATATCAATTGGCAGCCGGTCCAAAAGCCATATGTAAATTGGGAATCCAGACATGGCCTAGGATACACAAAACTTAAATCGGAGTATAGCGAAATCGCAGGCGAGATTACATATTTTGTTCCAAGGCGCGATGATTGCGAAATCTGGATGGTAAAGGTTAAAAACGTCGGTGACAAACCTAGGAAGCTTGCGTCATTCTCAGCAATCGAGTGGTCGCTAGCAAACTATGCATTCAATTTAATTGAGGCGTCTTTCGCCCAACTTTTCAATGAGGTATATTTTGAAAATGACACAATCGTTGTTACCACACGGTTCTGGAACGTTGCGCCAATTGGCACCGGCAATCCAAATCTTCGGTGGGATAAGTATGCCTTTTTTACATCAAACATCAAGCCTGCCGGCTTTGATTGCCTGGAGGAAAACTTCCTAGGAGTTTACCGAGGCTGGGAACGTCCTATAGTAGTCGAACAAGGGCAATGCACAAATAGCTTAGGAAATGGAAGAGAAATCGTTGGTGTTCTTCAACATAACTTTGAGCTCCAACCAGGAGAAGAAAAGCGTTTTCTCATAATCTTAGGAGTAGCATCCCGCAAAGAGGATGCCTTTACTATGAAAGAACGATATGATAAGTGGGAAGAAGCAGAACATGCTCTCGAAGAGGTTAAAAAATATTGGGAAGGTTATATATCACACACTTGGTGTTTCACACCCGACCCGGATTTCTGCCTTTCTTTCAATATCTGGAACAAATACCAGTCCTGGATTACTTCACGGTGGTCAAGGATGGATTCCTATTACATCGGCGGCGCCTCAATAGTAGGTTTCCGCGACAGCTGGCAGGATATGCTGGGCGTCTTACCGAATAACCCCGAATGGGCACGCCAGCGAGCTCTTTATATTATTGAGCACCAGTTCCCCGATGGAAGCACACTGCACAATTGGGATCCGCTAACAAACATTGGAGTAAAAACCGGACACAGCGATGACCCCCTATGGCTTGTAATGGGTATCGTTGAATACATAAAAGAAACTGGTGATTTATCATTTCTTGATGAGCTAGCCCCTTACTATGACGGTGGAGCAGAGACTGTTCGCCAGCACCTAATCCATGCATTAGACTATAGTTTATCAAGGCTAAGCCCACGACGCATATCCTTGATGGAGGCTGCCGACTGGAATGATGGCCTCGACCATGTAGGCCGCCAAGGGCGAGGCGAAAGCACAATGGTCTCAGAGCACTTAGTTTGGATGCTGAAAGAATCATCTGTGATTCTCCGAGCTGCAGGTATGGAACAATTGGCTGAAAAATATGAAAAAGCTGCCGATGAAATTGCCGACGCAGTAAACGAACATCTTTGGGATGGTGAATGGTATGTTCGAGGCACGCGCGACGATGGCCAAGTCTTCGGGAGTTCAAAAAATCCTGAAGGCAAAATTTTCTTAAATGCCCAAAGCTGGGCGGTAATGAGCGGCATCGCCAAAGGCGAACGCGCGTTAACATGCATGCAAGCAGTCGAAAAGCATCTCGAAACCCAATACGGCCCAGTGCTATTCCTTCCGGCATACTCCGAGCCGAACCCCAAGATAGGAATAATCACCCGGTTTGCGCCCGGTACTAAGGAAAATGGAACAATTTTCAACCATCCTGTAGCATGGGCGGTCATGGCAGAATGCATACTGGGAAGAGGAGACCGCGCATACGACATTTGGAAAAGGAGTTCATTTATCACAAGGGGCAAGAACCCTGATGTTTACAAAGCTGAGCCATACGTTTATGCTGAGTATGTTCACGGCCCAGATTCGCAAGATTTTGGCCTTGGCGAGTTTACATGGATGACTGGAACAGCGGCGTGGATGTGGAAGGTCTCGCTCGAATGGATAATGGGCGTCAGACCTGAATTGGAAGGACTAAGAATAGATCCATGCATCCCAAGCTCATGGGATAGGTATTCGATAAAACGAACTTTTAGGAACGCTATTTATGAAATACACGTAGAAAATCCAGAGCACGTAAATAAAGGCGTTAAGAAGGTGGTTGTAGACGGAAAAGAGTATCCTTCAAACCTAATTCCAGCGTTCCAGGATGGAGCTGTGCACCAAGTTTATGTGACGATGGGGAAGTAATCTGTGCAAGATTCTTACAAGATTAAAGAATAGCTTAAGTGAGGTACGTCTGTAAATGTTCAAAGACTACGAAGACTTAATCAGACAAATGGAATTGGAAATGCAACGTTGTTCCGCTGAGGCTATGCGCCGACTACTCGAGCTTCCAGCCGAGGAACCCGAGTTTTGGGTTCCAAAAGCCGATACATATGAAACACCAGGCGAGCTAGTCGTGCGAGTCGAAATTGCTGGTGTGCCAAGAGAATCGTTGTCCGTTACATTGTCGGCAGACGGACGCATTCTCAACGTTCAAGGCAACAGGTCCGAAGCCTATGTAGATAACAGGCGCAAAGAACGCTACTATCAATTAGAATGTTATTTCGGGCATTTTGAGCGTGACATACCTCTTCCTCCTGGTATTTCGATTGACCGAAACCGAATTAGCGCCAAATATAAGGAAGGTTTTCTAATCGTAACTCTTCCCAAGCTTGAACACATACCAACTTCGCGCAAAGTACCAATTGAAGGACACACAGAGGAGGAGAAAAAGTCCGATAAGCATTAACTACAAAGACATTAAATCTACGGAGCAATTTGCATATGGAAGACGTATCATCTGAAATAATGGAAAACGTTGTAAACTCTGCAGAAGACCGAACGAAGATGCCAATTCCAGAGGAGCTTCGTTTGCTACCGCTGCGCGACACTGTCCTCTTCCCACTTGTCGTTAGCCCGCTTTCGGTGGGAAGAGAAAGTTCTATAAAGTTAATAGACGACGCTGTAACAAGTGGCGAGCGAATCATTGCTGTAGCCACACTGCGTGATCCCCAAATAGAACACCCAAAGCAGGAAGATATATATCCAGTTGGAACAGCCGTTGTCATACATACAATGATGCGCCTGCCCGATAACATCCGATTAATCGTGCAGGGCATCCAGCGAATAAGAATCCGAGAAGTTACTCAGCTTGAGCCTTACCTTCGCGCGAAGGTTGAGGTCCTTCCAGAGAAAACCGACTACACATCTGAGGAAACAATCGAGATTGAAGCACTTAGGCGAAATGTTGGCAACCTTTTCCAGCGCGTGGTCGCTCTATCGCCGAACATTCCTGACGAACTTCAAGCGTTGCCCAATACTGTAACTAAGCCAGGTTTTTTGGCGGACGCGATAGCCAATAATCTGCCCATCCCAACCCCCCAAAAGCAAGAACTCCTTGAGGCAGTAGATGTTCGCGAACGTCTTTCAAAACTCTTGGCAATTCTCTCTCGTGAAGTAGAAGTTCTTGAAATAGGTAGTCGAATCCAATCGCAAATCCAAAGCGAAATGACAAAAACCCAGCGCGAGTACTATTTGCGCGAGCAACTAAAGGCAATACAAAAGGAGCTCGGCGAAATAGACGAACGCACAATGGAGATTAATGAGCTTAAAGAAAAAATAGCAAAGGCAAAAATGCCTCCCGAAGCTGAGAAGGCAGCTAATCGGGAGCTTGACCGTCTTCAAAGAATGCCGCCTGGAGCTCCTGAGTATTCAATGTCTCGCACTTATTTAGATTGGCTCATTTCGCTACCTTGGAGCATAAGCACAGAAGATAATCTAGACATCCTACACGTTAAAAAGATACTCGACGAGGACCACTATGGCCTCGATAAGATCAAAGAACGAATTCTCGAATACCTTTCGGTAAGAAAATTCAAGGCATCCGGCGAGGTACGGCAACCGATTCTATGCTTTGTCGGGCCACCTGGCGTGGGAAAAACATCGCTTGGGATGTCAATTGCACGCGCTTTGGGTAGAAAGTTCGTGCGCATGTCGCTTGGCGGCATTCGCGATGAAGCCGAAATACGTGGACACCGCCGAACATACATTGGAGCATTGCCAGGCCAGATTATTCAAGGTATCCGGCGCGCAGGTTCAAACAATCCTGTCTTCATGATGGACGAAATTGACAAAGTCGGAGCAGACTTTAGAGGTGATCCCTCTGCGGCTCTTCTCGAGGCGCTTGATCCAGAACAGAATAGGGAATTTCGTGACCACTATATCGAGGTTCCATTTGACTTGTCCCGTACGCTGTTCATTACAACTGCAAATATGCTGGACCCAATCCTACCGCCGCTAAAAGACCGCATGGAGGTTCTTGAAATTGCTGGCTATACCGAAGAAGAAAAGTTGATGATTGCCAAGCATCACCTTATTCCAAAACAACTAGCAGAGCATGGCTTAAAAGAAGAAAACCTCATTTGGACTGACGATGCCATCTACACTCTAATTAGAGGATATACGCGCGAAGCCGGTGTCAGAAACCTCGAACGTGAGATTGCCGCAGTATGTCGCAAGGTAACCAGACAATTCGCCGAGGGCAGAACCGAAAGTGTCCACCTTGATCCTGACAAGCTAGTGGAATATTTGGGTGCACCTAGGTTCCAACATGAAGAAGTCTTGCAAAGAGTGCGAGTACCTGGGGTGGCAACGGCACTCGCATGGACTCCGATTGGCGGCGAGGTAATGTTTGTTGAGGCTGCCAAAATGCCGGGCCAAAGGGAACTTACAATGACAGGCATGTTAGGCGACGTAATGAAGGAATCTGCTCAAGCCGCTCTTTCCTATATTCGCTCTCATGCATCTGAACTAAATATTGACCCAGAGTTCTTTGCAAAAAGCGACATTCACCTGCACGTTCCGGCGGGGGCAATACCAAAAGACGGTCCATCAGCAGGCATAACCATAGCAACTGCGCTGGCATCTCTCCTCACGGGCAGGATTGTCAAGCCTGACGTAGCGATGACTGGCGAGATTACGCTTACTGGCAGAGTGTTGCCCGTTGGAGGAATTAAGGAAAAGGTTTTAGCAGCACGCCGTGCGGGAATTAAAACAGTGATACTACCAGCAGACAACCGAAAGGACGTCGAGGAAAACATCCCCGAAGACGTGCGTAAAGAAATGAACTTTGAGTTCGTTGAGAGCATTGATGAAGTATTCAAAATTGCACTTGATTCTCAAAAACCCTAGAGCAATAGGCTTTCGTAAAAGAAAGCTAAGTGTTCAATAAGATGATGAAAACATGGGCAGAGCAGCAAGTTCTGCCCTTCCCATTTCAATTGCTGACTACTAAAGAAGGAGGACAAGGTGAAGGTTCGTAGTGATGACGAAATTACTGGAGATATAATAGCCGCCTTTGGCGCATCGCCATATGTTAAAGAAACTAACATTATAGTAGAGACCCAGGATGGTAAAGTAATATTGTCAGGCGTGGTAGACACCCTTGAGGAAAAAGAAATTGCTGGAGAGATTGCCAAAAGTATCAAAGGAGTCAAGGCCGTAGAAAATGACATCACTGTTAGCAGCGATGGCGAACATCCCGACATTGAGATTGAAAAAGAATTAAGCGAAAAGTTTGCTAGCGAACCGGACCTAATATCTGTTGGTGCAAGATCCTATCATGGAACTGTCGTGCTAATGGGCAAGGTTCCAAGCCTGGCTGTTAAAAAACATGCCATTGAAATAGCCGAATCTGTAAAAGGAGTTAGGGAGGTTATCTGCGATATCCATATAGCACCGGGTAAACCAATTGATGATGTTACGATAGCCAATGACGTTGCAGAAGCAATTTCTGACGACCCACGGCTTACAGTTCTAAACCTAGACGTACAGTCTCACGATGGGGTAGTGCGCATTTACGGCGAAGTGACAAATGAAAAGCAACGAGACTTGGCAAAAGAAATTGCCTCAGCAGTTCCAGGCGTTCAGCAAGTTGAAAATCATCTGATAGTCAAAAAAGCCGAGGAAGAATATTCTTATGAATAAAAACCAGACTAATAAACTTTATGACATATATCAACCATTATTTAACCAATATGGCCCCAAGGCCGGAATCGAGCGTTCTGACGAAGAAATAAGAGGAGACATAATCCAAGCGTTTGAATCAAGCACCCAACTCGACCCTCGTGAAATCATTGTTGAAGTAAAAAATGGCGTAGTCACGCTTTCCGGCGTCGTGAACTCCGAAGAAGAACGTCTGGTAGCAGAAAATTATGCGCAAAATACAATTGGCGTAGTAGACGTTCATAATGAGCTTCAAACAAGACAAAACAACCAAATCATTTAACCGCATTAAATTCACCAATTCTGGTTTCAAATCCCATCGATTAGGAAAATAAAAATATTGCATCAATGCTACAAAAGGAGGTGTTAGTATTGGCAAACGGTTTCGCAATATGTCCTTGTTGTGGGAACCCACAAACCGGATGGCAAGGTGCTCCAATGTGGCCAGCACCAGCATGGGGAGCTGGCCCTGGATGGTGGGCTCAAGGATGGACAGCGCCAATGCAAAGCCCTGCTTGGAGACATTCTCCTTGGGCAGCTCCTTCATGGGGGTATGCTCCACCTTATACACCTGCCTACTACGGTGGACTGCCCACAGACTCCGAGATTGAAGAGATGATCTATGACGCAATTGACGCAGACCCGCTTATCCCGTTTGACGCCAATATTGACGTCACCGTAGAGGCGGGAACTGTTTACCTCCGTGGTGAGGTTCCAAGCAAGCGAATCAAACATGCTGCAGGAGATGATGCTTGGTGGATACCAGGCGTCGTAGATGTTCACAATGAAATAAAAGTTGTACCAAGACGTGCACGCCGGCCTGCAGAGGAAGAAGCAAAAGCTGAGGAGGCAAAAGTCGCGTAACATCACATTAAAAGCTGGGTGGTAATACCACCCAGCTTTTAACTAAATAGTGGACTCACAATATCTTTCTGCTTCAATTACCTTGTTGCCCCAACAGCAAAGCACTCTAACCGCCAACTCAAAAATACTCCCATCTTACGTTGCAAAATCATTAATATATTTAGTATACTATGAGGTAAGTTGAAGATGCCTGATGGCAAAATTTTGGGCTCTATAATGCAGGAAATTGCATAAAGGCGTTTAACCTTTTATCAGTATTATCATTTGGTTTTCATACTCAGGGACCGGGAAGGGGTTTGACGAAGTGATTGTTGTTCAGAAATATGGAGGAAGTTCGGTAGCTACAACAGAAAAGATTTGCTTAGTAGCCGACCGAATAAAAAAGGTTGCCAACGAATCAAATAAAGTTGTGGTGGTTGTGTCTGCAATGGGTGACACTACAGATGACCTTATTGCAATGGCAAAAGCCATCACCCAACACCCTGATGAACGCGAGCTTGACAAGCTTTTGTCAACCGGCGAACAAGCTAGCAGTGCACTTTTGACGATGGCACTTCACGAAATCGGTGTCCCTGCGGTTTCTCTTACAGGAGGCCAAGCAGGCATCATAACAGAGAAGGTACCGGGGAAAGCTCGAATTGCAAGTATTGATCCTACCCGTGTCCGTCAAGAACTCGAATCAGGAAAGGTTGTTGTAGTCGCAGGATTCCAAGGTATCACAGATAACGCAACTTGGGCTGATATTACTACACTTGGCCGAGGTGGCTCGGACACCACAGCAGTGGCCCTTGCTGCTGCCTTAAATGCAGATAAATGCGAGGTCTATACCGACGTGGACGGGGTCTTCACCGCTGACCCAAGGCTTGTACCACAAGCTAGGAAACTCGACCGAATATCCTATGAAGAAATGCTGGAAATGGCGGGACAAGGAGCTCGCGTTATGCATTCAAGGGCGGTTGAGTTAGCCGAACTTTACGGAATAGACGTATACGTAGCCCACAGCGCTAAGGACATAATAGGAACATTAATTACTAAGGAGGATGAGAGCATGGAATTAAGAAATCCCGTCCGAGGGATCGCACACGACACCGATGTTGCAAGGATTACTGTTTGTTCGGTGCCCGATCGCCCTGGGATTGCATATCAGATTTTCCACGCCCTAGCTGAGGCAAACATCAACGTGGACGTGATTGTCCAAAACGTTAGCAGTCATGGAGTAACCGACCTGTCATTTACCGTTAATCTTGCAGACCTAGCAAAAGCTGAGAAGGTGCTAGAACCTGTAATCAAAAAAGTTGGTGCAAAAGAAATGATAAGCTCCTCCGATTTAGCCAAAGTTTCGATTGTCGGTACGGGGATACGAAGCCATCCTGGCTATGCCGACAAAATGTTTGGCGCATTGGCGGCGGAGGGGATAAATATAGTCTCAATTACAACAAGCGAAATACGCATCACTTGTTTAATCCCCAAGGCTGATGTGCAGAAAGCTGTACAAGTGCTCCACTCGGCTTTCGAACTTGAAAAGGCAGATCCATCAACCGTAAAAATTGATTAACTGATAAACCACCCCTAATAACATTCGGCTTGCAGAAAACTTCCAATTCATTCTGCAAGCCGAATCCATTTTACTTTATTAGCTACAAATATTGCGCCTACCGGATGTTTTCCGCTTATAAGATTAATTTACTCCTAAGTATGCCTACTATTCGCATGTGCAAACAGACCCCTACCAGCGTATCGTTATATTTTTCCTAATTCTTTCTATGGCTTCGGCGACACGTTCGCCATCGGAATCACCGCTCACAGTAAGGGAAAACCTCACGAAACCCTCACCGTATTCGCCATAACCAACACCAGGTACTACGAGAACACCAGCTTTCTCAATCAGTGTGTTCCTAAATTCAACAGACGTATAACCTGGCGGCACTGGCACCCAAACATATAACGTTGCCTTTGTCTTTGGCAAGCTCCACCCAAGACTATTTAATCCATCTATAAGAATATCCCGCCGCTTTTTATACAAGGCTAAAGTGTCAGGAACACCGTTCAAATGATTAAGTGCATATGCTGCCGCACGGTCAATCGCCCCAAACTGTTTCGAATCAACATATGATTTCAGCTTACTTAGGCCCTTTATTATATCTGGATTGCCAGCTGCCCAACCGATTCTCCAACCCGTCATGTTGTAGGTCTTCGAAAGCGAATGTATTTCAATTCCTACATCCTTTGCACCAGGCGCTTGCAAGAAACTTGGCGCGCGATAGCCATCGTAAGTAACCTCTGAATATGCGGCATCATGGCAAACAATAATATCGTAACTCTTCGCAAAAGCCACCACATCGGCGAAAAATTCAAGAGTAGCGGTTGCGCTTGTTGGGTTATTTGGATAATTGATATAAAGCAGTTTCGCCTTCCGCGCTACGTCTGATGGTATGGCAGAAAAATCAGGAAGAAAGCCATTCTCAGCCAGGAGCGGCATTGTGTAAGGCGCCCCACCGGCAAGAGCAATATTTATCTTGTATACCGTATATCCAGGGTCAGGAACTAATCCTATATCTCCTGGGTCAATAAATGCCCATGCCAGGTGAGCGAGTCCTTCCTTTGACCCAATAAGTAATAGTACTTCACCCTTATCTGCGTCGAGACCCACGCCAAACCTTCGTCCGTACCACCCTGCAACCGCATTTATAAATTCGGGTAATCCATAGTCCGTTTCATCGTATCTATGGGTAGTAGAGTCCATAGCAGCTTTGGCTAATTCTTCAATAATAGGACTCGGAGTCGGCTGATCAGGGTCTCCTATCCCAAAATCTATAATATCCCCCCATTTTTCGAGAGCTTGCGCCTTCAATTTCGCAACCTCTCCAAATAGATAGGGTGGTATGCTTTGAAGTCTCTTTGCGAACTCTACCATTGCCTGTTTGTCCCACTTTCCAATGCCGATTTAATACATATATTTGCCCACAAAAACTTCCTCGGCGGGGCCTGTCATAAATATTTCGTCATTTTCCTGCCAATCAATGAATAAGTTTCCGCCAGGCAAATGCACTGTAGCCCGCCGTTCACACAATCCGTTCAGCACCCCCGCCACAACTGAAGAACAAGCACCGGTTCCACATGCCATCGTCATACCCGCACCGCGCTCCCAAACACGCATTTTCAGCTCTGTCGGACCTATTACTTCCACAAACTCGACGTTAGTACCCTGCGGGAACACGGGATGCTTTTCAATCTTAGGGCCAAGCGTTTCAACAGGAACCTCGTCTGTTGATTGCACAAAGACAACGCAGTGTGGGTTGCCCATCGAGACACATGTAATTTGCAAACTTTCGCCTTCGACATCAAGCCGCCGGTTGACAACTTCACCTTCATAGCCGATGACAGGAATATCCTCTGCCCGAAGGCGCGGCTTGCCCATTCCGACTGTTGCCCCAATTGCTTTCCCATTTTTTACTTCAAGCTGGATTGTTTTAATACCCGCAAGGGTCTCTATTTCCGCCGTTTCGCCTACCATACCACGGTCATAAAGATATTTTGCGAAAACACGAATTCCATTGCCGCACATCTCAGCCTCGCTTCCATCGCGATTAATGAGACGCATTCGATAGTCGGCAATCTCTGAAGGCAGGACAAGTAAAAGCCCATCCGCACCTACGCCAAAATTCCTATCGCAAATGCGAATGGCAAGGTCTTTTAGGTCAACATCGGGTATGCCATTTGTAACGGAATCGGCAAGAACAAAGTCATTGCCGATTCCGTGCATTTTTACAAACTCAAGCTTCCGCATCCTGTTCTTCAGACGTTTCCTTTTGGGACTCTTGTTGTATGGTTACCTGCCTTGAAGGTACTACCGAAGCAATTGCATGCTTATATACAAGCTGTGTGGGTTTGCCAGGACTGTCCAGCATTATAGTAAAGGCATCAAAGCCGCGCACAACCCCCTTAAGTTGCACGCCACCAATCAAATAAATGGTTACTGGAACGTTTTCTTTGCGCACCTGGTTGAGAAACAAATCCTGCAGGTTTACCGGTCCCTTGTTCATCACGTTTATCCTCCGTACCTAAATGGGGCTCCCCCTAGCATTACACGTAGACTAGACTTTTGCCTTTAGCAGGCCAATAACCTTCTCGGCAACTTGCGATGGACTGAGTCCTTCAACATCTATCCAATGTATGCTTTTATCCGCACGAAACCAGGTAAATTGCCTTTTTGCAAATCGCCTAGTATCTCGCTTCAGCAGCTTAATAGCGGTTTCTAAATCATATTCGCCGCGCAAATATCCTGCAACTTGCTTATACCCCAAACCTTTCATCGAGGGTAGATCAGGACTATAATTCTTCTCCAAAAGTGATCGGACTTCCTCTATAAGTCCAGCTCTGATTTGCTCTTCAACTCTTTCTTCAATACGAGCATAGAGGGTAGGCCTGCTCAAGGTAAGGCCAAATAGCTTAAAATCATAAAGCGCTTTGTACTCACTAGCAATCCCATGAAAATGCGATATTGGCATTCCAGAAATTACATAAACTTCGAGTGCCCGAATTATTCTTTTAAGGTCATTTGGATGCAGTCGGCTTGCCGTAATCGGATCAATTGCTCGAAGACGTTCAAGTAAGTATTCATTTCCATACTGTGCCGCTTCAGCTTTTAACTGCTCCCGAAGCATCCGGTCGGGTCCTATGCTTGGAATGCTTAAACCACCTGTGAGCGCTTTTATGTAAAGCCCAGTGCCGCCAACAACCAAAGGCATTTTTCCTCGTGACAGAATATCTGCAATTGCTTCCTCTGCCAACCGCTTGAACTCTGCAACACTGAATTCCTCATCTGGCCAAACAACGTCAACTAGGTGAATCCGAACTCCGCCAAGTTCCTCTGGTGTCGGCTTCGCAGTCCCAATATTCATTAACTTGTAGACTGCCATCGAATCAGCGGAGATAATCTCCCCATCCAAGCGCTTTGCAAGCTCAATCCCGACGGCAGTTTTTCCCGTTGCCGTGGGACCAACGATTCCAACCACCAAACCATGCTTCACAATTGCCCCTCCGGCAACCTGTCGTATACAAGCCTAGTATACCCGCACAGTATAACATAAAAAGCCCGCTTCCGCAATCGCATCGTATTAGCAGCTAGTAATTGAAAACAACTACGCTAAATAGAAACGGTCTGTCGGAAAGTTAACCCAAGGGATAAATACATATACAAACCTGCATCTCGAGCTTTAATCGTACTTTATTTCGCAACACGCCTTACTAATTTTCCCAAAAACAAAGAATTTCAGAAGCTTAGGCTTAGAATTCGAACTAGGGCTCTACGGTATGCCAATACCAAATCAGCGCTGGCTGCTGAATGTTAGTAGAGCATATCATCTTTCTTGCTTTTTAATCCCAATGAAAGAAGGAGGGCAATTAGCGCAGCCAGCGCTGTCAAAACAAATGCAGCACAGTATGATAATTCCTGAGCTATTACGCCGCCGAGAAGGGGATACAGCATTGCCGGTGTATTCGCAGTGTTCATCAACCCAATTAACCCCCGCCGTTCCTTAGGTTCGGAAATCTCGAGAAGGAAGTTCGTTATACCAATCCACGAGCTTCCCAAGAGTCCACCAACCACTAGGAAAACGAATCCAAACGCCCATGCCTGTGCGCCACCAACCACAAGAGCCATGGCAGGCGCTGAAATACCTAGTACAAGGGTCAATATTATTGCGATCTTTGGCCCTCTATGGTCGCTGAGATAACCTGTTACCAATGCAGCTAGAATACTTCCTATCGTCTGCACCAGAAGAAAAATACCAACCATTTCCCCAGTGACTTTGGATGTTTCTTTCGCATATAGTATATAAAATGGAAGCGAAAGCCCACTTAGCCCTGCTAGCATTTGCACTGCAATCAGCCGCTTAAGCTGGCTATGTTCCTTGAGGGTATTGCCCAGCTTGCCGATATACTCAAGAAAGCCGCCGTCATAATCATCGGTGGGCCCTTCCGGCTCACGAACAGCAGAAAGACTAGCTAAACTCATCCAGAAGAAAAAAGCCGATACAGCCACTAGGACAGCAAAATTTGTTGGATAATCTGGTCCTTTTTCCGAAAGCATTCGGCTCACGAAAACACCAACCAGTACTCCTAATATGCCTCCGACTACCTGCATCAATCCGAACAATCGCCCACGCAACCGTTCGGGAATCGTCTTAGCAACCAAGTCGGTCCAAGAAACCCCCACCCCACCCTCTGAAAACCAAAACGCCGTATACATTGCAACAAAAGCCCAGAGCATGAGTACTTTATCTCCACTGTTTGCAAAGAAAAGAATTATTGCAAAGAAAGTTACGGCAATTCTCGAAATTGAGGCAACCTTAATAAGGAAACCTTTGTGGCGCGTCCGCTTCCGAAGATAGTGAGCACTCCAGAGCTGGGGGATGAAAACACCCGCAGGGCGAATAGCCATCAATGCGCCAATCAGCATAGGGGACTTCGTAAGTGTCGCCAAGAAAGTGGGAAGAACGGTTTGAGAATCAATTAACGCAAGACCACAAAAATAGAAAATGGCATCCATCGAGAGAAGGCAAAAACTTCTCCTGACCTCTCGCTGGTCATGCTCAAACCCAATGTTTTTTGTTGCTGCTGTCCTTTCATACATTTGGGCGCTTAATATTTGGCGCTCAACATTTTAAAATTAAACATCAAGATTACATGCTTCTCAAGCGGCGAATGCGTTCCTCAATTGGCGGATGTGTGCTGAAAAGATTGTTTAGCCATCCTCCATAGTCGCGCAGAGGATTGTAGATATACATATGGGCAGTTGCTTTATTTGCTGCCTCGAGTGGTTCTGTATCTGATGCGATTTTTTCAAGAGCGCTTGCCAAACCTTCTGGATATCGAGTAAGCAATGCCCCCTGAGCATCGGCAAGAAACTCCCGCCTCCTTGAAATAGCAAGCTGCATCAAAAGAGCGATTAGAGGTGCAAGTAAAGCGGCAATCAGCGCAATTGCCAACACCAAAGGATTCCCACCCGATCCGCGGTTTCTATTACGGCGAATAAAGCCGAACCGCATGCTCCGAAGCAACCAATCGGATATTAAGACAACCGTGCCAGCAAGAACCGCGACCAGCGCCATTAGGCGAATATCGAATCCTTTTATATGTGCCATCTCGTGGCTAATAACTCCCTCTAGTTCAATACGGTTCAGTTTTTGCATCAAACCTGTTGTCACACAAATTACTGCGTGTTCAGGGTCTCTGCCGGTCGCAAATGCGTTTGGTGCGGTGTCATCAATGACATAGATCTTTGGGACAGGAATTCCGGCTGCAATCGCAAGACCTTCAACGGAGTTAATTAGAAAGGCATGTTCCTCTTTAGTCGCTGGCCGCGCATTAGACATCGCAAGCACAATCTTGTCACTATAGTAGTAACTACCTATGCTGCTCACGATGGCAAAAACAAGCGCAAGTGGGAGAATCTCAGGATAGCCAGTGGTCTCTGAGAATAAATACCCCAGCCCGCAAATCAATAAGATGAAGGCGAATATTAGTAAGTATGACCTGCGTATATTCGAAGCAATTTGCTCATACATGGGACAATAATTAGTAATGGATAAGCCTTTATTTAAGCAACACTCCTCGCCTTCTATCAAAACTTGACTTGAACGGGCTCACGTGCGGCTTCTTCCATAGGGAAGTATTCTCTTTCGGTGAAACCAAATGCCTTTGCAAAAAGATTGGCCGGAAACGACTGGATGAGCGTGTTGTAAGCCATCACAGTATCGTTGTAGAATTGGCGGGCATACGCAATCTTGCTCTCTGTCCCCGACAACTCCTCCTGTAACATCATAAAGTTCTGGTTCGCTTTAAGATCTGGATACGCCTCAGCAACCGCAAAAAGAGATTTGAGAGCCTGGGTAATCATATTTTGCGCCTGCCCTTGTTCTGCGATAGTTTGCGCTGAAGCCATTGCGGCCCGAGCTTCGGTTACTTTTGTGAAAACCTCCTTCTCATGTGCCGCATAGCCTTTCACAGTCTCGACGAGATTTGGGATTAAATCATATCTCCGACGAAGCTGGACGTCAATTTGCGACCAGGCATTGTTAATCCTATTTCGCAAAACAACTAATCGGTTGTATAGATACACCAGCCAAAGAATTATTAGGCCGGCTACGCCCAATACTGCGATGATCACTATCGTTGCCGCTGAAATCATCATGTGCTTAGCTCCTTCTAGCAGGCCATTGTGCACCCGCTCGCACAATTATACCCATCTATGGTCGAGGATGCAAGCTACTGAGTGGTGCCGATAATTTCGACAAGCATAAAAAGCGTTCGTGAATGCCAACCATTGCCACCGTGCAATTGTTAAAGCTACTTTGCCTAAGCAAGGAGATTTGCCCAATAATCTAATGACTTTCTGCAGGCGGGAATAATTTCCTCGGCCTGCATTCCACACCAAGCCGGCACTAACTCGATGGTGGAAACGCCATTGAAGCCTATTTCTCGCAGTACTTTGGCAGCAGTCGCAAGGTCGGCATTGGGCGCATAAGGCGGAGCATGTTGGTCCTTTGTTCCATCGTTGCTGTGAACGTGCAACTCCGCTATTTCATATGGGATACCTTTGAGATATTCCTCGACCGCCCCTGCTTTGAGTGGTTGTGGGTTATGTCTTGGCTCCCGTAGGCGAATATTCATATGGCCAAGATCCACTAAAATGGCAAGATGAACGTGTTTTTCAGCTAATTCTTTCATGCGCTCTGCTTGCCAAGGGAAAATCGGGCAGTCTTCTAATAGAACGCGCACCCCAGTTCCCGAAAAGATTGAGAGAACCATGTCCAGGATGCCTAGTATGGGCTGGGGGTCGGCACGGTAAATTCCCTCAGCAATTGCTACATGTGGAGTATCATATGATGCACATTTGATTCGGCCGGTGCGCTTTTGCCATTTCACCATTCTCTCGGCATGGGCAACAATCGTGGATTCATCGGCAACTTTGGACACCAAGCTGCCGTGAAACGTTAACAAAAGGTCATGCTCATCGGCGATCTTGCTTATCTCTCCTTCTTCTTCCTCAGTTAGAAAATCGAGGTCCCTATTGTTTATGCTTACTGCGTTATAGCCCATTTCTGCGAAAGTTCGCACCCTTTCGCAAAGTGTGCCCTCGCCAAAGTTCCACGTTGCTATGCCAATTCTCGACATCAAAGCTCTCCAAAAATTCACGCGCCTATCCGTGAAATTCCCCACAGAATACCCAAAACAATAAGTGAAAATGCAAGCGCCACAAAGAATCCGCCAATGTTTACCAATCGCGGATGCTTGAGCTCCCACGGATGCCCTTCGCTGTGTCCTGCGTATACGACCTCAACGCCTGCTTTTCGCAATTCTTCTTCTCGTCCAACCGGCGTTTTAAGAAGAAGATAGAATTCTTCCAACTTTCGTTTATCTTGGTGGCTGGGGAAAACCATTCCAACCAACAAAGCAAGTATTGCAGCACACAAACAATTGGTCATCATGAGAGCAACCTTATTGAAATCCATAAACGTTCCAAAACCAAGCTTTAGAGGGAAAACGATTGCCCAGGAAATTGCAACCATGCCAAACCAAATGAGTGCGGGCAATCTGCTTCTTGTTCTGTCAGCAACAATACTTCCGATAATTAATGCAACTATACCTGCGGGCAGAAAAGACAATCCCAAGTTTTGGAGCATACTCTTATCTGCGTAAATGCCTACAACCGCAGGTGCAGAAGGCCAAAAGTTTTTAATCGCGCCGCCAGCTGGACCAAGAACCAACCAAATTACAGCCATGACGGCAAAAGATACCCATGTGCCAGTAGCATTAGTTCTCCGCCACAATACCCCAAACCACATAAATATGCCAGTAAGCGTTGATACAGCCCAGTTTATCACTAAAGCCTGAGCCACACCTGATACGCATAGCGCAAAAATGACGCCGATTGCAACAACTATCAAACCTATCCAACGCGCCAAACACAGAAGCTGCCGGTCGTCGGCATTTGGATTGATGTGCTCTTTGTAAATATTCCGCGCCAGCAGAGCCGACGACGCCACCATAAACGCACTCAATGTTGACATCTGTGCCGCCAGAATTGCGGCAAACATCAGCCCTGTAAACCCAGCAGGCAGGAGCACCCGAATCGCTGTTCCAAAGGCCGCCTCTCTTTCCGCCCCGAGCGGCGGGATGCCGTGCGGCATTGTCACCAAGCCAAGCACTATGACGCCTGTAAGCGCCCACCCTATAGCGCAAAACCGCTTTACAAAGTTGCCATATGTGAATCCTACACGCCCCTCAAATTCCGTCTTACCCGTCGAGCAAACCTCCATAATATGAGGCTGAGAAACAATGCCAATTAACATCATAATCGAGCCCGTAATAATCCAAGGTATTGTAAGCTCGGTTGGTGCATGAAGACTGAACTTATCTGCGCTAAGAAGTTCATGAAGGCGTGAAAATCCTCCAACTTTAACCAAACCAAATGGGACGAGAAGCAAAGACATTACGACAATCAGCAGTCCTTGGATTGATTCCGTCACAACCGTTGCAACTAACCCACCTGCGAGCCCGTATGAAACGAATACCGCCGTCATAGCGGCAATTGCAACCCACTCCGGCACTGCGCCTTGGGTGACAGCATGTGCAAGGGTACCAGTTGCTTTAAGCATCATCCCCGTGTAAAGCGCAAAGGTAATAACGCCCATTACCGAATATAAGAGCGCCATTTTTCTTCCAAAACGCACCTTAAAAAAGTCTGCAGTAGTTATAAACCGCGAGCGCCTAAAAAACGGCGCAATAATCCAATAAAAGGGCGTGACAAATAAATAAACGAAAGTATACCAAATTCCTGAGAGGCCGTGCTTGTATGCCGCACCGGTGACAACAACTGGGTCATCTGCATGCGTCCCAGTTCCAAGAGCGTGCATCATCATCAGCCATTTGCTGAACTTCCTGCCTCCTGCAAAGTAGTCGCCTGAACTCTTTATCTTTACGGCTTGGTAAATTCCGATGCCGCCTATGCCAATAAGATAAGCAAGCACTACTATGAGGTCGAATATGGTGAAGTTTTCCACTTATTCCTCCTGAACTTTGATTTCCTGGTAAATCCTTTCTTGCTTCAGTATCGTCCATACTCCATGTACGCATGGAGGAGTGCAAGGACATTCTCCACTGGCGTATCTGCTTGGATGTTGTGCGCCGTACAAAGAATATAACCTCCACCAGGCGCAAGTGCCTCGATTCTGTCCTTGACTTCCCTCCTTACGTCCCCAGGCGTACCAAAGGGGAGCGTTCTTTGAACAGAAATTCCTCCGTGAAATGCCAGTTGGTTCCCGAACTCAGACTTCAGTGTTCTTGGGTCCATATCTGCCGCTTCCGGCTGGAGCGATTGAAGCACGTCGAGGCCGCGCTCAATCATTAGGGGTATTATTTGCCGAACAGAGCCACAAGTATGATGAATTACACGGAGACCATATGCTTTTGCAAGCGAAATATATTTAGAAAAACCCTTGCCAAGAAACTGTGCCCACATCTCCGGCGAAACCAACGGTCCATTCTGTGAGCCAAAGTCGTCGCCCATAAGAAGAATGTCTATTTTGCCTTTTGCCGCTTCGAATATTCTTTCCGCATATTCGCAATAGAAATCGCAAATCCTTGCGAAGATTGCTTCAGCTATTTCAGGAGAAACACCCATGTCAATAAAAATTTCCTCGACTCCGCGGAGGTACATCGCAGGCTTGAGCTGTGCCAAACGATTCATGCGGTCTCCCATAAATACGACCACTCGTCCTTCATTGCGAATCTCATCGCATTGTTTTTCGATTTTGCTATAATCAAACCAATCAGGCGAAGGCCAGTGGTCATAGGCATAAACATCTTCGACAGAATTAGCAAAGGCAAGAGGAGACCAGGCAACCTCCTTATATGTTTCCTGTCCACCAGGCGTTGGTACAGTTACTGTTGAACGCCGAACACCCCAGATGTCTTCATCTGTGCCATCGGAGAATGTTCTAAGCGGTGGGCCAATATATCGAGGTCCTTCGATGTACCGCAAGTCAATATTGTATGAGTCAAGAAATGCCTTTTCGTCTATCCTAAGATAGCTGAGGATTTTTTTCTTGAAACCGCTAGACATCCAAAAGTCAATCGGCACTCTGTCCGGTTGCTCAAAATTCAATGCGCGAAATACGCGCTCTCGCGAATCCATTTTCATTTCAAATCGCTATTCTTCCTTTGCTGGAACGGCATTCCACTTGGGCAGCAAGAGTGCGCCTGCAACAAAAGAACACGCTGCCAGGCTATAAAATAACGCCCCCCAACCAAATTTTTCAGAAATTAACCCAGGTAACGAGCCGCCCAGTACGGCCCCCGCGGACCCAAAGCCATTGATTAAGCCAACGGCTGTAGAAGCACCTCTCTTGGTTCCAAAATCCACAGCGGCAGTCGCCACGAGAATGGAGTCTGGGCCAAACAAAAGAAAGCCGATTGCGAAAAGCATTAGCCCCATTACAAAGGGACTTCCACTATGCGTAAGAACATCAAAAAGACAGGTGATAATAGCGAGAATTACGAGGCTTATTACACAAATTGGTATCCGCCTAGCGTTGAAAAGCTTGTCTGATGCATAACCAGCAAACAACACTCCTAGAGGACCCGCTGCCATAAATAAAGCACTTATCAAAGCCGACTCGCCCATTCCCTTTCCGAGTTTCTCTTTTACCATGAGAGGTCCCCAAAGAAGAAGTGCATAGCGTGCCGGCTTCAAAAGAAAATAAACCACCGCAAGGCGAAGAACCATTAGGTTCTTAAAAGCATTGCATATACCTTTCCAGGCGCTTTCCTTGTCTTCGACATTTTCTTTTGGTGTGGCCAAACCTGTTGAGCATTCGCAATGATATTCCTCAATTCCCACTAAGCCAACGTCCTCTGGCTTGTTTCTTTGGAAAGCCAAAGCCAAAAACCATATAAGAAGGAAAGTTGCTGCCGGGATAAAAAATGCGTAACGCCAATTTGTGAAGTGTTCAGCCATATATCCCGCAAAAGGTGTGGCAACCATTGGACCAATAGAGTAATTCGAACACCACCACCCATAAATTCGGCCACGCTCTTTCTGCGAGAACCAGCATCCGATATTTTTCGTTAGCGGCGCCCATCCCGAAGCTTGGGCAATCCCCTGCGCAAATGAAAATATGCCAAAAAGCAAGATAACCGATGACACACCCATCGCAAATCCAGCCACGATGGAAAGCAGGATACCAGTAAGTACAACCTTACGACAACCAAACCTATCGCCTGCTACTCCCCAAATGAACTGACCAATGGCATAAGCAATCAGATACGCAGCATCAACCATGCCAAGCATGCTCTTGCTGACATGTACAAGCGGATCTTCTAGTATTCCAGCTTTGGCGGCAGAAAACGACTGCCGAGTTAGGTAAAAACCTGCGTATGTGATCCAGGTAACCGCGAACGTTGTATAACGCCACCGCTCGTACCGCGAATTTTTTGATTGTGTCGCTTTTACAAACGGCTCTAATGGAGTCTCGACAGTACTACCTTCTTTATTTGCGGTCATTCTCCGACCTCTATTTTGGGTGGATTAGCATATGCGGAGTATGCGGCAGCAACGCCAGCGGAGTCAGGATCGCCTTTGTGAATAAAAATGCGGTATCGAAATGTAATTTCACCACCCGCTGGAATAGTATGGCTGCCATCTAGCTTTTTGTCATTTTTAAAATCGCGTAAGCCGAAGGGATTGGCGGCGAACAGGCCATAGGTCCTCACGTGCCAATAGGTTGGATGTCGGAAGCTAGATGGATGGTCAAAAACCGCTATCCCAACAGTTTTTCCATTGACTGGACCGTAATAATCACACCACTCCGCCTGCTTGCCCCAGGCACTACCATCTCTTTCTCCGCGCGAATTGAGAATGTGACCTTGCCCCTTATCAACATCCATGGAGGAGGCAACCCGAATACCCATTGTGCCTTCCTTTGTATCCCCAAACTTTACAGGACCTTCGGTAGCGCGAATTGTTATCTCAAAATCCATAAGCCTTCCGATAGAGGTATTGTAAAATCTGAGCTCGCGTCTGTCCTCACAGACTTTCTTTCCATCAGGACCTACCCAATCATTCAGGGAGCATATCTTTGCAAAGACAGGGCCGCTTTCCAGCGCCTCGAACTTTCGATGAACAATCTTGCCAGCTTCGGGCTTTTCGGACCAAAAGTCAACACCATTCACATCACCATGTGTAAACCAAAATGAGCGGTGATGAGGATGATCTGTCGTCTCTCCAGGCACAACCTGCATCGGGTAGTTGCGTGTAATTCGCCCACCGCTTGGACCAATTATTGGGTAGCAATATGGCTTGGGCGCACCCGTGTATATATAGCTAGTGAAGAGCGAACCACCTATCAACACTGCAACAGACCCTTCGGTATCCCTTAGGCTCACAAGCTTCCCTGGTACTGCAAACCTATCATCGACTTGGACCACTGTATAGGTTCGCCCTTCGCCTTTCTTGAGGTTGCGAACAATCCAAGTAATCCGCAAGCCCTCAGGAACGACTTCCGACTGGCAAGGGACAAGCTCCCCTTTGCTTGTTTTTAGTACTATAACTCCAGATATCTTGCCGGGATTTGGAATAAGCGCAGTGACAGGCACTTCGCTGTAATCCGTCTTTTCTGCCACGACAGATATTGTCTGCTTGCCAAATCCAGGTATTTCAAATGCAATTGTGAAACCTAATAATAGTAGGAATATGCTAGGTCTCATAGATTTTCTGCTCCTTTGGATCAAAGGTTACGCGTTTGCCTGTTCTGAGCGACCGAGCAGCCATGATTGCACAAACTGAATGTGCGTATCCATGAAATATACTCGCATTGGGAGTCTGCCGACTTCTAATACACTCGAGGAAGTTCTTCATATGGTTCACTCCGCCACTTGTTTGAATTACTATCTCTTCTTTGATTTTGTCTTTCCCGCTGCCGCCATCACCGGTGGCTTTCCAAGTAACCGTGTCAAATGTACCGTTTGTTCCATAGAAGTAGCACCCATTGCCCGACGTGTTGCCAAGACCTGTGCAATATCGAAGTATGAACCCCTTGGGGTACTCGAATAACGCATATATAGTATCCTCATGCTCCCTGCCATCCTTCCAGACGTAGTTTCCGCCATGGCACACGCAACTCGTAGGCAGGTAGTCATCCATAAACCAATGGACAACGTCAATCATGTGACTTCCTAGCAAGCCAACTGGTCCCAACGTGTAATCCCGGTAAAGCTGCCATTCTCGGAAGCGACTTGCATTGAAAGGACGCTTTTTGGCGCACATGAGAAACCTCTTCCAGTCCACGTCTTCGGGCTTGCAATTTGATACATCACCTTTTCGCCACCTAGGCGCGCAGTCGTTCCATGCCGCCTCCACGCGGCTAATTTTGCCAAGAGCGCCCGAACGAATAAACCTGGCTGCAGCAGCGTGTCGCCCATCGCTCCGCCGCTGAGTACCTACCTGCACAACGCGGCCTGTCTCTTTTTGCACTCGAAGAGATTCATTCGCCTGGTCAAGGAACATAGCCATGGGCTTCTCGACAAAAACGTCCTTCCCGGCTTTCATTGCGTCAATTAACATGCGGCAGTGCAAATGGTCGGGTGTTGCAATTAGGACAGCGTCAACGTCATCAAGTGCGAGCAAATCTTCGTAACCAGTAAACGCACGGGGCTTTCTGCCGTATTGTTTTTCAACGGCAGCCACGGCAGATTCGAGGTTTACCTTCCAAACGTCGCAGACTGCTGTAATCTCAAGGTTTAGTTCATCCGAATATCGCATTGCCTGCGCCATGTTGTCGCGTCCCTTGCCACCAGCGCCAATTACACCAATGGAAAGACGGTCATTTGCACCTATTGCCCTCGAATCCGCAAGCATAGTGCCCAATGCTAACCCGGCAATTCCTGATGCGGATTTTACGAGGAATTCTCGCCTCCCAATTTTACTATCGCTCATAAATTCCTCCTTAATATAATAAACTCATGATTGTTTCTATGTTTTGCCTGCCTAAAACGCTTCTTTATTCGCAGTCGCTGTATATTTTCACTCCCTTTGTATAGGCTTCAAATGCTTCCTTTGCATTCCCTGAAAGAGCATCGCCTTTGTGGACCCAAAGGCGGTAGCGGTACGTAATCGTTTTGCCAGAATCTATTGTTACTGGGCCCAAACCGGTAAAGCTAGGATTCAGGAATCCATAATACCGATTGCTCCATGCCGTTGGATACACTGGGTTCGATGGATTATCGATAATTGTAACACCGGAGAGCTCAGACGCATCGCCAAATTTGGCAGAAAGGTCGCTCCATTCAAACTGTACGCGGTCAACGTCCCCCTTCTCCTGCCCTTTTGGCGTATAAACAATCGTATCTTTCCTCGGCGCAAAACGCATGCTAAATCCGCCATATCCTCTCTCAGATGAATCTAACGTTATCGGCTTGGAAACCGGCGTCCACTCTAGTTCTATGTCAACCACTCTGCCTACGGCGGTTGTGCGATATGCGGTAACGGTAACAACCTCGTACATAATCTTTGTGCCATCATCGGTATACCATCCGTTTCGCACACTAAACTTGCCGTAGACTGGGCCAAGGTCGACTGAAAGCAGCTTTTCAAAGCGCTGGCGAATACCCACTATTGACCATAGACTGTAGGTTTTGTTTTCTATTTTTACGCTAGGCCAAGCCCAAAAAATGCCACGGTGATGATAATGGTCTTTAGGGAAGTCATCGCTCAGCAACTCACCATTCGGACCATAAACCGGATGAATATAGCATGACCTGCGCCGGTCTTCTGGCACTCCTTCGGCAAGAATCATACCGTAGTTGAATGCGAGAACTGGTTTATTATTCTCTTTGAGGACGATCTGCTTGGCCTTTACATTTTCTAGCGAGAAGCCAACGTGTGTTGAGGAACGACCTTGTATCAGTTTGAAACGTTTTTTAATTACTTTGTCTGATTTTGGCGTTTCAACAATGAAGTATAAAACACCGTTTGTTCGGTCTAGCTGGCATGGAACTTCGCTACCTGAAGGATATTCTTCTAATCTCCAGTCACCCATGTTAACGTTCAGAGCTACTGGTATCGCTACTCCGGTCTGGCTGGAAGGAATATCAATGCTAATGAGCTTGCCACCACTGCTCGCCCCCAACAACACGGATGGCAACACTAGAATAGTTAGGACCAAGAACCCTTTCTTCATGTCATGTCCCTTTCAATCCTGAGGAATTAACGGCTGCGATTCTACACTACGTGAATCTCCATCTCTTTGGGGTCATAAATGACTTTACGCCCCGTCCAAAGAGCCCGAGCCGCCATAATCGAAGCTACCGAATGCGAATAACCGGCCTCGACGCTTGCGTTTGGTGTCTTGCGACTTCTCATGCAGTCGAGCCAATTTTTCATGTGATTTTCGTCCGGTTGCTTTTTAATTTTGATTTCTTCCTTCCATTTCTTGTCGCCGCCGCCACCTTCTCCAGTAACCGTCCAAGTCCTGCAGTCAAGTGTGCCGTTCGTCCCGTAGAATTTGAATGTGTCGGGGCTCGAATTCCCGAACATTGTGGAATAGCTCACCAAGAAGCCCTTTGGATATTCTAGGAGTGCGTGGAAGGTGTCAGCATTCTCACGACCATCTTTCCAAACATAGACACCACCGTGAGCAACTACGCTCGTGGGATAGCTCTCCCCAGTAAGCCAGTGAACAACATCAATCATGTGGCTCAACCACTGGTCAGGAATGCCGCTCGAGAAATCCCTAAAGAGGCGCCATTCCATATACTGGTGTGGGTCCCAAGGGCGGTATTTCTTTCCCATCAAGAACCGTTTCCAGTCCGTATCCTCTTTCCTTACCTCATTCACATCGTCTCGCCGCCAGCGCGGACCAAAGTAGTTCCACGAAACGTCAATCTTGCTGAGAGTGCCGAGGCCACCTCCTTGAATAAACCTAGCGGCAGCTGGATAGATGCCTTCGCTTCGACGCTGTGTGCCAATTTGAACAACACATTTGCTTTCTCGGTATGCCTTAAGCACATTCCTTGCATCTTTCATATCATTTGCCATAGGCTTTTCACAGTAGACGTCCTTGCCTGCTTTGATTGCTTGCAACAGCATCTTTGCGTGCTGGAAGTCGGCGGTCGCAATGATGACGCCGTCAAGATCATCAAGCGCCAGGATGTCTTCAATATAGCGGAACTTGCGCGGTTCATTGCCCCACCATTCCTTTACTTTTGCCGCCCCTCGCTCCAGGTTCAGCGTCCAAATATCGCACACGGCAGTAATTTCCGCATTGCATTCCTTAGATACCTTATACAAATCGTTTGCAAGACTTCGACACCGCTGACCATAGCCTATGATGCCAATTGAGAGGCGATCATTAGCCCCGAGAATTCTTGATGAAGACAACAATCCTGTGCTTGCCAACGCAAGCCCTGTTGCACCTGCAGCAGCTTTGCCAATGAACTCCCTACGTGTGATTTTGTTAGACATAATCAACCTCCAAGATTTTTGGATTAAAATATGCATCCACTATTGAGTTTTAGGCAACCTTATCTTTTGCTAATTAATCACTAATCAGCATGCTGATTCATCTGGCATCATGCCTTGAACATATCGGGCGTGAAAACCAGCTTCTTGCCTTTATCCATTGCTTCGTTTGCAAGAAGGCATGTGACTGTAGCGCGCAGTCCTTCTTCGGCATTGCACGCCGGTTGCTTGCCCTCGCGTATGCACGAAATGAACGATTCCATCTCACTTAGGTAGTCGTCCTTCTTCGCCTCGCTGCCGCTTATTTCCTCACCTTTCTTAGCGGCCTGCTCGTCTAATTTTTTCGTAGCACCGGCATCTAGAAGGATTGCCTCCTTGCCGTCAACTTTTTCCTTGTGTGCAAAATCGCTCCATGCAAGCTTTTCTGCCTTAGGCTCGGGATAAAGCAGTGCCTTGCTTCCCAAAACCAGAGTGCCCTTGTCGCCCATAAACTGCTCGTAGCAGCCATCAAATTGATTTGTGGTCAAAGACTGGAAGTATACTTTGACGCCGCCCGGGTATTCCCAAATGACGTTTACATTATCGTAAACTTCCCGGCCATCCTTCCAATAGTCTATGCCTCCCATACCCATCACAGAAAGAGGCGTCGCCTCAAGAAACCAATTCGTTACATGTAGTAGATGACTGCCCAACTCAGCCATAAGGCCCTGCGAATACTCGCGATACAAACGCCAGTTTAGCAACCTTTCATACTTAGGCTCTGGAACTGCACGACGCCAACTCCCATTTCTGTTCCACATTAGGCGCACATGTGTTATCTTGCCTAAAACGCCTTGCTTCACCAAATCATAAGCGTGATGATACATCGGACTATATCTGCGCTGATGGCCGACCTGCAAGATTTTGCCAGTCTCGCGTGCTGTCTTCACCATTGCCTTTGCCTGGTCAATCGAGTATGCCATCATTTTCTCTGTGAAGACATGCTTTCCGGCTTGCATTGCATCGATTGCCATCTGAGCGTGAAGATAAAGGGGCGTCGCAATGCAAATCACCTGAATATCCTTTCGATCAAGCATCCACCGATAATCTGTATATCCCCTGAGCGTCTGCGCTATCTCCATCCCTTTTTTCAGATGCGGTGGATAGATATCGCATACCGCCGCGACTTTCACCCCGCTAACGCGCATGAGCCGCCCTAAGTCAAGCTGCCCCTGGCTGCCAGTGCCGATGAAACCGCAAACCACTGGTTCTACATCGCTAGCTTTTGCCTTCGATTGGGCCGCTCCAAAGACTCCTACCGACATTGCTGCAACAGCAGCAGCCGAACCCTTAAGGAAATCTCTTCTGCTTAATGAATCCTGTTCTGTCATTTTTACCTCCTGATGAGTACTTTACTTAAAGATTAATAATCAACAGCATTCATCTAAGATGAATGAGTAATCTGTAGATAGCTTCCATCTTTCTGCGCCAAAACTGCGCTTACGTCCGAATGCCTTTTGCAATAGTCACGCGTACCCTCAACACCAAGTACAAAAAAAGCCGTTGAGAGAGCATCGCTTAAGGTAGCTGAGCTAGTTATTGCGCTGGCGCTGAGTAATCCCTCAGCTGGAAAACCTGTTCGTGGGTCTATTATATGACTATATCTCAAACCGTCCAACTCGATGTATTGCTCATATCCGCCAGATGTTGAGAGTGCCTGATTTTTCAAGGTTACGGTTGCTATTACTTCAGACGAATCACTTCCTGAACGGATGCCAATTTTCCAGCCTTCTTCGCCGGGTGGGCATCCAAGCGCATAAATGGTGCTCGTTCCAGCATGTATCAAGCCGCTAGTAACCCCACGCTCTATGAGAAAGGAAGCAATTTCGTCAATAGCATAGCCTTTTCCTATTCCCCCTAAATTGAACTCCATGCCCTCCCTTAGAAACTTCACAGTACACCATTCATCGTCAAATAGGACGTATCTAAAACCCATGCATTTCAGCGCGTCCCGAATGTCCTTGTCCAAAGGAATATGCGATTGCCTACCCCCGCCGGCAAATCCCCACAACCTAACCAAAGGGCCGGATGTAATATCAAAAGCTCCTTCCGTTTCTTCACTTAAACGAGCCGAAAGTTTGAGCAGTTTGTAAAGCCTAGCCTCTACTCTAACTGGTTCCCTCCAAGCGCAGGCATTTAGATAGCAAATCTCGCTATCGGGGATGAAGACGCTCAGCTGGCGCTCCAAAGGCTCTAAAATATCAAGTGCTTCAGCCCCAGCAGCCGTCAAATAATCTTCATCATGCCCCGCAAGTGCAAGCTCAAATAGGCATCCCATTGCACGACGGCGCAAGCGAACAAGGATTTGTCCTTCTGCTTTTGGTTTTTCAAAAGTCGTGTTCATCTGTTTTCTAAACTACTTTTTCCTTTTCGGAATCGAATCGCATGACCTTCTCCTTGCGATAGGATTCAACGCCAAGAGCAATTGCTACCATAACTTTGTAGGCGGTATCGGCGTCGAGATGAGGCTTGTTCCTAGTCCTGATACAATCAAGCCAATTATCCATATGGCTGGGCCGCTCATTGAGAGCAACCCTAATCTCTTGCTTTAAATCCTTGAATTCATTCTCCGGCCGAATAACTACTCCTGGCTCCTCGAAGTACATCGTTGCTTCGTGACCCCTAATCATTTCGGTTATGCCTTGTCTATTCGCCATGGAGGAACAAAGCACGATGGAATGATCACTAGGATAGTCAATAATCATGTGGAAAGTATCAGGCACATCGCGGTCGTGCTGGATATAAATCCCACCACCAGCTGAGACGCGCTTTGGGAACTCAGGACCAAGGGCAATTTGAAGATGCGAAAGTGTGTGATAGAAAAGATCGGTTGCAATCCCGCCTGAGTAATCCCAATATTTCCTCCATCTGAAGTACCGCTCTTTGTCGAACTCCCTCTTTGGAGCAGGGCCAAGCCATGCGTTCCAATCAAGGTTGTCCGGGCTCGCATCTTCATCAATTGGATAGTTCCATTCGCCATTTATGGAGTTTCGGCAGAAGCTCGCGGAAGTCCAAAGCACTTTGCCAATCGCTCCTTCTTTTATCAGCTTGTTTGCCTGCCACCACCTGTCATCAGAACAGGATTGTGCGCCCACCTGAAGGACACGATTTGTCTCTTTGGCAACCTGCGCCACCTTTTTTGCTTCCTCCCACGTGTACGTCATCGGTTTCTCAAGGTACACATCTTTTCCTGCCTGCATGGCATCAATCGCCATGGGCGCATGCCAATGATCCGGTGTTGCGATAACAACGGCATCTATGTCCTTTCTCTCAAGAAGCTTCCGATAGTCGTGATATACTTCTGCGCCAGAGATTTCCTTTGCACGCTGCTTTCGGCGCTCGTAGATGTCGCATACCGCAACAACCGCAACCTTCCCTCCGTTTTTTGACTTCTGAACCAAACTTCTAAGATGACTCGTCCCCTTGTTTCCACAGCCGATAATTCCGACCAGAATGCGGTCGTTCGCACCAATTACCTTAGGTTCAGCAAGTGCGGTATTACTGCTATAAACGCCCAAGCCCAAAGCGGCACCAGCAGCCGCTGAGCCTTTTAGAAAATCACGCCTACTCAATTTATAATCCTCAACCATGTTATCACTCTTTTCTAATTGGCAATGCAAATATTGCCAAGCTAATTGTTTTTTAGTTTAATTTTAATGTTCGCTAAATTTACCGCTCTACCCTTCAGCGACTATTCATATTGCATACATGCAAAATATGATGGCAGGCGAACATTGTGGGTAGAATTGCATTGCAGAAATTCAACGGAGACGAGGAAAATGCGTCCAAGAAATTGCGGCATGTCGCCATTAGGACCTTTATTCACAGACCTTTACGAATTAACAATGATGGCAGGCTATTACTACCATCATAAGCAAAATGAGCCCGCTGTCTTTGAGTATTTCTTCCGCAAACTGCCCAACGACACAGGATTCGCAATCTTCGCTGGACTCGATGACCTGCTTGACGACTTAAGCGATTTTCGCTTTTCCGACGATGACTTAGATTATCTCCGGAGCCTTGGCCTTTTCCCAAAAGACTTTCTGGAGGCAATGAAACATTTTAAATTCGAGGGTGACCTGTGGGCGCCTCCCGAAGGTACACCAATTTTTCCGCATGAACCAGTAGTCAGAGTACAGGCCCCCCTTGCACAGGCACAACTCATTGAAACGCTACTTCTCTGCCGGCTCAACTATCAAACCCTAATAGCTACAAAAGCCGCAAGGGTAAAGTACGCCGCAGAAAACGACCCCGTCCTCGAGTTTGGCCTTCGTAGAGCGCAAGGACCGGATGGCGGAATGAGCGGAACTCGCGCTGCAATAATCGGCGGTTGCGACTCCACATCTAACACCCAAGCGGCAAAATGCTTTGGCGTCCAAGCCGTCGGGACTCAAGCGCACAGCTGGATAATGTCTTTCCCATCGGAGATTGAAGCTTTCCGAGCCTATGCGGAGGTATTTCCCAAGAATCTAATCTTGCTCGTGGATACATATGACACCCTATCAAGTGGCGTGCCCAACGCAATTAAAGTCTTCAAAGAGCTTCGCGCTAAAGGCTGGACGGGCAGGCCAGGAATTCGCATAGACTCAGGTGATTTAGCAAAATTAAGCAAAGAAGCCTACAAAATGCTCGCCGAAGCCGGCTTTGAGGATGCCCTAATTGTGGCATCAAGCGAGCTTGATGAAATGCTAATCGCCGATATCAAACGCCAAGGTGCAAAGGTAAACGCTTGGGGTGTTGGCACCAAGCTCATGACTGGAGGCACAGAACCCGCTCTCGGTGGAGTCTACAAACTTGCGGCAATCTATGAAAACGGCCGCTGGGAGCCAAAGTTTAAGATTACGGATAACCCCGAGAAAATGACAGACCCAGGAATTAAGATGCCAATCAGATTCTACGACAAAAACGGCTTTATCGTAGGGGACGTGATGTTCCAAGATGATGACGAATCTTGGAAGATGGGCGAGGTTGTCTCACACGACCGCATGGTGTTCGAACAAATACTTAGGTTTTCTAGCCACTGTGAGAGGCATCCCCTCCTCCAACCTGTCATGCGCCAAGGAAAGAGACTCGTCCCCCCAAAACCAGTCCCAGAAATTCGAGCTTTCGCCCAGGAGCAAATCAAGCACATCCCGGCGGAAATGCGGCGCCTGGTTAATCCTCAGACCTATTGGGTTGGATTGAGCGACCGCCTTGCCAGAGAAAAGCGCCGTGCCATCGAGGAATTCTGGCAAGCACACGGAAGGAAGTAAACCTAAAAGATTCTTGCTTTTGGAAAATTCGAGCTACTCAGCCTGGCCTCCATTTGTCGAATCCTTGTCAGACTGCCCAGGCACCGACGCAGGGTGCTCGGGCGGAGGCGGAAGCTTCAAGTTTGTCATTTGTTCGGAAATTGCCGGCAAGTATTTTTCCAATGTTCTGCTAATTGCTACAAAGTCAAGCTTGCCGCTGGTCCTGCTTGCAATTACGCGGTCAAACTGCACAATCAATACAAAGATACCCTCAATACCCGGCTTGGCATAGACTCGGCACATGCAAAGCGGTGAATCAACTCGAATAATGCTCCTCCATCCCTTGGTCAAGCCAAGCTTTTGCATGTAGAAGTTGGCAATCTGCTCTCGCTTTACAGCGTTATCTATTCGGTAGGTTACCACCGAAAATTGCTTGAGGCCGGCAGTAGCAGCCTGGAGCTCTTTTGCAATCTCCGAGCTAATTTTCATATATGTCTTTGGGTCAACTGGATGAGCCCCCGGCGCCCCATCTTTTGCTGGCTCAGAAGTTGGAAAATTCTCTGCCATCTTGCCTGCGAATATTGGAACTGCTAAAAGGAAGTGACGAAATGCTGGCAGGAAGTCATCCTCAGCAATGTTGAGCTCAAAATCTACCTTCCCGCCCGGATAGACCGGCAGCGAAGAAAGCATCTCTTCTGCAGGGAAAAGAGGACTAACCATTGTCAAAACAATGAGAGCTGTGCAAGCAAAAGCTGTTCTCGGACTCACGTTAAAAACCTCCTCCTCTAAGAAGCGCTGAAAGCAGTCAGATTTTTCAAACTTTTATGCATCTTTAAATTCGCTTCACAGATACTCCTTTGCGTTTGAAGAATCATCAAAAAAATTATTATTGACAAACCGCTCAAATGCTATTATCTTAAATTTAAGTTCCCATAGCACACTACCCTCTAAGAAAGAAAGGAGGTGAATAGTTTGCTTAGGCGAACTGCTTTAGTGGTAATTGCAGCGGCTTTGATGGCAGTCGTGTTTAGCCCCCATCTGATAGCCCAGACTTCCCCAGTTCCAGAAGCCAGCGTCAAGGGTTCAGGCGCCATCTTGGTTAACCAAACAACCTATGGCGTTTTTGATATCAACGTTGCAAGGTCGGGGAATGTGCTTTTTGGCGGCTTCAAGTATCAAGAGCTTCCCTCAAATTCCTCAATACGTCCATGCGTGATTTATTCACGGTCTGTCACGGGATTGAGGATTGAGGGCAATCACGCCTGGATTCACGCTGTCGGCTGGTGGAACGGAATGGCGGCGAATCTGATGGTGGAAGTCATTGACGATTTGAATCAAGACTGGTTCCACATAGTCGCCAGGCCGCTAAACAGCCCGCTGCCCATCATCTACGACGAGGCAGGCGGTGTAATCAAGGGGGATATTGTCGTTTACTCTGCCCCTCCGATTCCTAATCTGTTCACCAAGGGCCAAGGGACAATAGCCGTAGGAAAGAATATTGGCAAGTTCACCTTTGAGGCATCAAAAATCAACGGAGTGGTAAAAGGCAGTTTGTATTATGTGGAGTACAACCCCTTGATTCCAGCCGTTTCAATCCGTCCTCCCGTTAGAATCTACCTGCCAGCCGTAGAAAACCTCCAAGTATCAGAAAACGTGGCGGTGATGGTCGGCAAGGGCACATTTAACGGACGGCCTGCCTTGATTGAAGTCAAGGCAATAGACAACGCTGCGCCGGATGACCCAAGCGCTACGCTGAGGGATGAATTCTACATCAGGGCATTCCCTCTCACAAGTGACTCGCTGTCGAAGATAGCATATTCGGCAGGCGGTCCATTGACCTCCGGCGACATCGTAGTAATTGTCTATAGAACACCTTGATAACTAAGGGCCGGCGGAGCGAATACTCCCCGGCCCCCATTTTATACAACAATGAATAAAAAGGCTTCGGTTTTTCTAACTATTGTAGCAATAGCATCTTTGACTGCTCTACCTTCGTACGCCGCATTCTGGGATGTTGAGCAGGTCTACAGCGGTGGATTCGCTAATGGCGACTGTTCCATCGCAATTGGCCCTGAAAACATCCCTTCGATAAGCTACACAGCGGCTGGGGATCTTTACTTAGCTTCAAAAGTCCTCGGAGGGTGGGATTCAACACGCGTTACAGCCGCAGGATCCGCAGGGGGATACTCATCGCTTGCCTTTACCCCAGATGGTCAGCCGTGTATTGCCTATATTGAATGCCCTGACTACTTCGGAGTTTTGCTTCGATTCGCTTATAAACAATATGGAAACTGGAATTTTGAGACTGTGCAAGATATCGGCTGGCTTCCGAGCAATATTTCTCTAGGATTCAACTCTTCGGGGAAGCCTTGTATAGCTTTCTGCCGCGCAGTTGGCGAATTATTCAGAGTTAGTTTCGCACGTCGAATTGATTCGGGCGTTTGGTTTACTGAGGATATTGCCCAAATCGGGGATGTAACGAAACCAGCCATGGTCATCAACGGCAATGACATATATATTGCTTTTGTAGACCCGTCCTCATCTGAGTTGAAGCTGGCAACAAGCAAAGGCGATGGCCAGTGGAATGTCAAAACCCTTGATGGGAGTTCTTCATCCCCAGTTTTCGGACAGTCGGCCATTGCTTTAGGTCCCGATGGCACCCCTTGCGTAGCTTACTTCCAATTGTCGCTCGATAGGGCGGAGCTTAAGTTCCTGAGAATAGCGGCATCCTTCGTGCCGGAAACAGTGGCAACGTTCTCGATGGGGTTTTTCTACAACTGTGCCCTTTCTATAACGCAGGGCGGCATACCCATGATTGGCTACTTCGACCCCTCCACAGGAAAGTTAATGAATGCGTGGAAATTCGGGGGCAGGTGGTTCACCGAAGAAATTGACCCGCTTCCACCACCAGGCGGGCACTTGAGCTACGCACTAGATTCTTTGGGCAACGTTAACGCCGCCTACTTTGACTGCCAGGACTACAACGTTAAGTTCGCTTCGGCGCTGGCGCCTGTAACTATCGCTGAGGCGAAGCGCCTGCCCGACAACAGCTTAGTCCAAATCTCAGGCGCCGTTGCATCCACCGCCAAAGATGAAATCGGCAATTGCATATATGTGCAAAATGCTGACCGAGGCTGTGGAATCCAACTTTATTTTTCGGATGTTCCGCCCGTAGCTCGCGGAATGGTGCTCGACATCCAAGGTATGATGGCAACGGTTAATGGCGAGAGGGCTATTCTCGACCCAGACTTAGTTGAAATTAGCGCGCCCATCTCTCTCAAGCCCGTCGGGCTGAAGAATTCCGACATAGGAGGCTCCGACTTCCATTACTCCGTGGGCCCGCCTGCTGTTGGGCAAAAAGGCGTACTTGGGGGAACTGGCTTGAACAACATTGGCCTCCTCGTCCGAACTTGGGGGCATGTCGAATCCGTGGGAACAGATTGGTTTGTAATCAACGACGGCTCAAATGCCCACCTAAAATGCTACGCTCCAAACCTCACACTGCCCGGGTTGAACAGCCTTGTTATGGTAACGGGGATTAGTTCTTGCGAGGAAAGCAGCTCCAATCTCCTCCGCCTGCTCAAGGTCCGCTCACAAAACGATATAGTTATTCTCTTTCAGCCCTAGATTCACAAACCGCAATGCCTGCACTTCAACCCTTTGGGTTATGAATGGACTGCGGCGGGATGAAGGAGAATAAACCCCAAAGAAATTAAGAACCAAATTAGCCAGCCAAATTCGATTAGCCAACTGCAGTGCCTAGCTGTCATACTCCACTCCCCCTGAACAATCCCTTGTTTCCAACAGATTGCTCTACTAGGAGTACGCTTCTTTGGGGCTATCTGGTTCCCAGGGCAAACAAGCCTACCAAATTAACCCGGTGGAGGAGGAGGGAGATCGCTGTCTACAAATATATTTGCAGTTCCGCTCTTTGTAGGGTCTGCTTTGCTTGTGCCGATAACGTGATAATCGCCATTTCTCGAGGGAGCAGTGTATTCTGCCGAAGTCTCACTCAAAGGAACAATGGTGCCGCCGTTGGTTTCCTGTACCCTCCAGTTAACAGGTACGTTTGAATAGAACGTTACCTTCCCACCTGGCCTAAGTGCGACACTGCTTGGGTCTATGATAACGCTAGTCCCATTGGCGGCAACGAATACCGTCGCAATTGCCACCTTAGTAGGGTTTGCCTTGCTTGTCGCAACAATATGATAAGTCCCAGCCACGTTCGGAGCGGTGTAAACTCCGCCTGTTGTTATAGTACCCCCATTAAGCTCAGCTACCCGCCAGTCAACAGGCTCGCTTGCTGTGAATGTTTTCGTCCCCCCAACGTTGAGGGTAACGGAGCTAGGGCTAATTGTGAGGGACGAACCGCCTCCACCGCCGCCGCCTCCGCATCCGGCAATCATTAATCCAAATGCTAGAATTATTGCTAGAGAGGTGTATCTTGCCATTTGTGTTACTCCGCATTAGTTTTGATTGTGGAAAGTTGTAAATATTGGCGAATCGAAGGACTTTCTCTTGCTCCAATTTGCTCGGTTTTCTCAGATGAAAATTTAAATATTGATTGGGTATTTTCCCCATTTGAGCGTTGCTTCCACCATTGCGCGGAAGTTCTCGGAAGGAACGTAGTAAGGCACGGTGTTGCTAGAACCAACGCAGTACCCACCGCCCGGCGCAATATCGCGTATTCTTTCCTTAACCTCTTCTTCTACCTCCTCGGGCGTGCCTCTGGTGAGCGTGTATCCTAGGTCAATGTTTCCAATCAAGCAAACGCGGTCACCAATCTTCTCCTTAAGCTCTTTTATGTCCATCGCCTTCGGCTCAATCGGATGCAGGGCGCTGAATCCGATGTCGTCTATCAGGTCATCCATTACCTGCCAAAGGTCGCCGTCAGAGTGATACATATATGGGACGTCTATCTTGCGCGCTAGGTTCCCAATGCGCTTGAACCACGGGAATATGTGCTTCCTTAGGAACGACGGCGAAACCATTAAGCCTTCCGTGTATGCGATGTCGTCGGAAAGCCAAAGAGCCCCGATGTTTTCCTGCTCGGATATTACTTCGAAGATTTCGTAGATTATCTCCCCGCACTTGTGGCACATGGCTTCGATTAACTCTGGTTCTTCAACCATCGCATAGGAGAATGTCTCAAATCCCATCAAACACCAAGCGTTGGTGAAGATGTCGCCTTGGTGGCCTATTATCTGCATGCCATCCGGGAGTATCTTGTTCGCTTGGTCAAAGATGCTAAAATCAACATCCTCAACGTCCATCCAAGGGTAGGTCTCGAAATCTTCCAGGGTTGTAATTATTCCCTCGCCTTCTGGAGCATACTGAATGCTCACTTCGGTATCTGTGTCTGCGGCTTTGCCAGCTCCCTTGCGAACGCCCTCCTTTGGCACTCTGCCCTCGGGATTCCAGTTATAAATTGGGGTTACCTTCAGGTAGTCATAGCCCGCCTTCGCGTAAAATTCTGCGTAGTCCTCGAGAGTTTTTGCCTCTCGTCCGATAAATTGCGGCATAACTGTCGGACTAATGCCCAATTCGCACAGCGGAACTCTGTCGGGTTCTCCATCGCAGGTTAAAGCCTTGCGAAGGCGCTCAAAGTCGGGGATTGGTTCAAACAACGATTATTCCTCCTATCCTCAGCTTGCATATTCTATCACGTCGAGCTGAGAGGGTCAATATACGTACCTCGAATTGCCGCCGATGAACTGGACCTTTTGTTTGCTTTGTAGATTTTTAGCTTACCATTGCTGATTAAATATGCTCTCCGAGCCTGGATTGGATGCGCCTTAGATGGCAAGCGCAACCAAGGAATTATCCTTTGTTGCAAAGCGATGGTACACAATAACCATCGGATGGTACACAAGTACCAAGCGATGGTACACAAGAACCATCCGATGGTACACAATAACCATCCGATGGTATAAAGCAACCATTGGATGGTACACGACAACCATCCGATGGTACCCAAGCACCAAGCGATGGTAACAAGGTAAATATTGGCTATTTAAGCTTGCAATGGATTCGCTGGATGCGGCAATCTTCTTGGAAAAAGCTACAAGCCTCTTGTTTCTCAAGCTCAATAACGTAGCTCTTGCACTGAGCGAAACTGGGATTGGGAAAAAGCGCCGTGGATATTAGTTTTTATTTTATCTTGGTCTTTTATGCACGGGCTTCTGGGACTTTAGGTTGGGATATTCAGCACAGCTTTTTTTGATTATTTATGCATTTGGTAATTTTCCTTATGCCCGCATTTGGGCGGGTTTATTTTGCGGCAGGGAATTTGGAGATGCGCAGGCGGCGGAAGGTTGAATATCTTGGAAAACTGCAGTCACTTAATGGAATGGCGGAGGGGGCGAGATTCGAACTCGCGCTGGCTCATCACCAGGACGGTTTTCAAGACCGCTCCGATAAACCACTCCGGCACCCCTCCGCTCGTTTTTATTATAGCAGAATTGGGGCGAATCGTGAAGAGATGGAAAATTTTTGCAGGCTGAATTGGATGTTTAGGCTTCGGCTTGTTAGAAGCTAACGCCAGCTCCGAAATCTGCGTATCCGGGAACGCTTACGGGGAGGCGGCCGCTTGGCCTTACCTTGCCAAATATCAAATCTGCGGTGGCTTGCACGGTTGCCGCAGGGTATCCGTAAGTTGCTATGCACGTCCTCGAATCGGGGAAATGCCGCAGGTCGTATGGTTCCCTTACGGTTACAATCACGGCGGGAGTTTTGGAATTCAGCATGCGGCTAACAAATTCGGCTTGGATTTTTTCTTTAATAAAGCCTCTCGTCCATGGCTCCGAAGGACAAGTTGTTAGAAGCGCAACTTTCGACTGCTTCATTAATTGGTTTATCTGAGAAATTTCTTCAGGGCTGGGCGAAGCACTTACGCGAATATGCTTTGTATTTTTGTGATATTTCTTTATTGCTTGGGCGAATGACTCGGTCGCTGGGTGCATCCCCAGCACAAGTATTTGGTCATTTTCGCCAAGCTTGAGCGGCAGTATTTTGTCTTTGTTCCTAAGCACGGTTACGGCTTTGTGTGCTATTTCGAGTTCGAGATTGCGGTGGTCATCTGCGCCGATGACCGTTCGAAGCTTTTCCACCTTAACAAAGCGTTTTGACTCGATGTCGAATTTTTTCTTTGCGGCGAGTATCCTTTCGACAGCCTCATCCACTCTCTGCTCTGGTACTTCGCCTGATTCAACTGCTCGGATTAACGCATCTCGGATTTCTGCCTGAACTTCGAGAGTGTGGCAAGCGAGCAGGATATCTACGCCGGCGTTTAAGGCGAGAATTGCGGCTTCGGCGGTGCCGAAGTTGTCGGCGATGGCTTTCATTTCTAGACAGTCGGTAACGATAAGGCCGTCGAATCCCATTTCTTCTCTGAGGAGATTGGTGAGAATGCTTTTTGAAAGGGTTGCTGGCAGTTTGCCATCGAGTGCGGCAAAGGCAATGTGGCTTGTCATGATTGACGCCACGCCGGCTTTTATTGCCTCGGCGAAGGGTTTTAGTTCGACTGCGTTCAGGCGCTCGCGGTCATACGGGATAACAGGCAGTGAAAGGTGAGTATCAACCGAAGTATCGCCGTGTCCGGGGAAATGCTTGGCACAAGCAAGGATTCCACCGGATTGGTAGCCTTTTATGGCGGCAACTCCCAGCTCTGCGACAAGTTCAGGTGATTCGCCGTACGACCGTACGCCGATGATGGGGTTATCTGGATTGATGTTTACGTCAACGCATGGTGCGAAGTTAAAATTAACGCCGACCGCTAACAGCTCCTCAGCACTTGTATTCGCTGCTTTATAGCAGTAATCCGGCGATCTTGTAGCTCCGAGAGCCATGTTCCCTGGAAAGATGGTGAATGGATCCTTAAGGCGCGTAACTAGCCCGCCTTCTTGGTCAGCCGCTATAAAAAGAGGGAGCTTCGAAAGGCTTTGAAGCTCGTTTAGGGTATTTGCAACCTGCTCCGGACTTTGAACGTTCCTTCCAAGAAGGATAATTCCGCCTACTTTGAATTCTTCAACGAGCGCACGAGCGTGAGCGGACACTTTCAGGTTTTCTTCGGCCGTTTCGCCCTGCCAGCCGAACATTAGGAGCTGTCCGATTTTCTCTTTTAGATTCATATCTACCATTTGTGATAATTCGACTTTCTGGTTAATTGAGCAAACAGCGTTGGCTCTACATTATCCAAATAGTTTTTTTACCCATTATGCGGCTGTTCCCGCCAAGTCCAACATTGTTAGAAATCCACGATAAAGATTGTGGAAGTCTTCTGACTCGTAGCCGACTGTTACGGCATCCAACCTCCTTGAGCCAGGCATGATTTCTGCGCGGTCCGCACAGCCAGCGTGTGTAAAGGATATCGCTAATCGGATGGGGGGTTCCAATGTAAATGGTTCCAGCTCCGATAGCCGCTCGACGGCTGACTTTGCGGCGGCTTTAATCCGCTCACATGCAATTTCGGGATGCAAGCTTTTGGCTGAAGCCCTCGTTATGGGCTCTTTTACTGCTACCGTTTCAACTGCGCCGAGGATAGACAACGCTTCGTTGCAGACAGCGGAATCTCCGGTCACAAGGGCGACGGGGACTCCGAAGTATCCTGCGACTGCCGCATTTATCATAACCTCGCCGGCAGGCTGTCCATTTAATCTAACCTCGGCTACATAATCGGTGTACGTGTGGGAACACACTGCCTGCGTTCCAGCGCCGCCGTGGTAGCCCACAAAGAAAGCCCCGTCGAATGATTCATCAATCCCTTGCATCATCGAAAGGGGCTTGGTATTCCCTAGGATTAGCCTAGCTCTTTTATCCAATTCCAACGGTATAAGGTTTTTTTGGGTTCCATGGGCATCATTCACCAATACCTCGGTTGCGCCGCCTTCGAACGCTCCTGCCACTGCGGCGTTTGCTTCGCGCGTCATCTGCAGTCTCATATCGTACTGCTGGCCGCTTTCTGCCGAATATTGGTGAAAGTGTACCAGTCCCGTTATCCCTTCAATATCTACTGAGATATAAATCTTCAACGGGTGGTCTCCATAATGCAAACAGCCCGCTTTTTCTTTATTATAACTACGCTTGCTCAGGTAGTCAACCAGTTTCAGAGAAAAAATGATAACGTTTTCATAATTTTATCTGCAAGCCCCAACAACTCCTTCGTTTCTGTAGACATTTTTCTCCGAGCGGCGCACCAAATGATATGGTTTGCAATTTTCTTTTAGGTATCGTTACACCAACTTTTTGTTTTGGACTCTCGCTCAAGAATTTGCTGACCTTTTGCGGCGGAGGGAGGATTCCAGAAGGCAAATGAAGTTGAAAATTTTGAAGGTAGAAGGAAGAGAAACCCTGGAAATATGCTCCCACAGGAGGTGCAGATTTTTTAAATTAGTGATTTATCGTATTCGTAGTTTTACTTTGGCTTTTGGCTAAAGGTTTGCGGTTGTAGGCGTTGGCGACAAATTTGATGCAGAAGGTGCTTCACTTCGCTTTTGGCTGGGATTAGCAATCTCCATTCCAAGAGCGGCTAGCTCTTTTAGACGCGCGATTTCCTTGTCAATGTCAATCTCATCAATTCTGCGATCGTCAAGTGCGTTGATTATGCGTTCTGCAAGTCGGATTGCGCCGAGAACAAGGATTTCGTTTTCGTAGTCAACGTACACATGGAAGCGGCCTCTAGGATCTATTCGCCAGTTCCATTGTGTCTCGCCTTTAAGAATCTTAGTTTTTTGAACTTGACCCTGCAATTCGATAATAAGATGCTCGAAAAGGTGTGGAATCTCGGTATTTCGGCATTCTTTCTTGAATGTGTATCCGTTGTCATTGTCGCATCTGTGTCGGGCTAAATGCGGAAATAGCTTAAAGAGCAAGCGAGGGATATGCGGAGCATGTTCTGTCGAGTATCGAGTCGGGTCAGACATCTCGACGACCAATTTGACCCTGTTTTGGTCATAGAAAAGTATCTCCACGACTCTCAAGGGCGACGAGTACCTCTACATTAATTTGAAGGCTATATGCCCGTTAGAACAGTGGTCGCGAGGACTGTGTGTACCACGAGAACACTTTCGTTGAATCGGATGAGGTTGAATAGCATGGCTATTCAACTTGGAACGTGCCTTCTGCGCATAAGTGTATCACATGTCTTTGTTGTTGTAAAGGGAGAAATAAAAATCTTTTAGAAATCTTTGCAGGTTTTTTGCAGACCTTTCGTTGCAGAAATGCAACATACTCTACATTCCTAGTCAACTTTTTCCGATAAAAGAAAGCGCCCCTATCCAATATAGGAAGAGACGCTGGTAGTTAATCTTTTTAAGTATTCTCTTTATTTCCCTTTAAGGATTTTGGCTTGGCGTGCCCATTTGACGAGGCGTCCTTTGTGAATTGTTTGGGCTCATTGGGGGCATCATTCCGCCCGGTGTTGCTGGCACCGCAGGTGAAATGGTCGTCTCCTTGACCTTTTTGAGAGTATCAGCGGTAAACTGATAAATCGTGCCGCCCATTACTACATACACATACTTTTCATTGGCGGCGATTGACATACCACCTAGACCCATCATGGGCCGACGCATCATATTCATGTCGCCCATGGGTGGTTGGCTTGGAGGTTGGGCTGGTGCAGGCCGCTCATCAAGACCAGGCGGCACTTGAGCAAGCGCATGTCTGGGATTGCTCGCCAGGATTGCGATTATGCTGACTAGCACCACCAGCACTAACACTGCGATTAAGACCTTTCCTTGCTTGCTTGAAAACATTTTGTTTTCCTCCTCTTGTGTGGGATAGGCGCGAATTGCGCTCGCATTTAAGCAATCATGCGCTATTCAATTAGACTATTCCAAATCCAATAATGTTTTAAAAGCAGCTGACAAAACCAGCAACAAAAAGAGCGGAGACTTCTGCAAGAGTCTCCGCTCTCTTTGGATTATCTTACGCCAGAGCCAGGCGGAACTTCTTTATCGGGTTGTAATAACACCGCAGTGCCGCCAACGTCTGCCGCCAAAAGCATACCCTTTGATTCCACGCCGCGGATTTTTGCGGGAGCCAGGTTAGCTACTACAACAATTTCACGCCCCACCAATTCCTCAGGCGAATACCATTGAGCTATTCCTGCAACAATTTGTCTTTGCTCTGTTCCTAAATCAACCTTAAGCTGGAGGAGCTTGTCAGCCCCAGCAACTTTATCGGCGGCAACAATCCTTCCGATACGCAGGTCAATTTTCTTGAATTCTTCAAACGAAATTTGCTCCACTTGCTTATCCTCCTTGCGTTCTTCCACCACCGCCGGTGCGGGGCGTTTACTTTCGTCAGCCTGAGTTAAAGCAATCTTTTTGGTCTCTATTCGCGGAAATATCGGCTTAGGTTCGGCTGTGCGTGTTCCAGGCTTCAATTTTCCCCAAGCTGCTGCATCATCCCAAGACTGCTTTGAAAGCGGCTCGGGTATGCCAAGCTGGCTCCAAATAGCTTGCGAAACCGTAGGCATAAAAGGTTGTATGACAATTGCAATTGCACGAACTGTTTCGAGCACTGTATACAGTATGGTATCCAAGCGCAAGCCGTTTGTTTCATCTTTTGCAAGTCGCCAAGGCGCTTGTTCTTCCAGATACTTGTTTGTGCGCGCGATTACACCCCAAATCGAACTAAGCGCCTCGCTGAACTGCAGGCGGTCAATGCATTCCGCAACCTCTTCGACCATTTTCAAGACCATGTCAGCAAGGTTTCTGCTTTGCTCATCGTCAGCCGCCGGTTTGGGCACGACACCACCCCGATAGCGGTGTAGAAGCGGCAGAGTTCGATTCAGGAGGTTTCCAAGGTCGTTTGCTAAATCTGAGTTAAATCGCCCAATCAAACCAGCACGTGAAAAATCGCCATCTAACCCAAAAGTTACTTCACGCATAAGGTAGTAGCGCACCGCATCTATGGCGATATCCACGTCTGCTCCCGACATGGCGGCAATTTCTTCTGCGAGCTGCACCGGCGCGACAACATTCCCCTTTGATTTCGACATCTTCTCACCCTCGGCGGTCCAGAACCCATGCGCATATATACGCTTAGGAAGCGGCAAATCTAAGCCCATTAGCATGGCAGGCCACAACGTGGAATGGAACCTTACGAAGATATCCTTTGCCATAAGTTGAACATCGGGTGGCCATACTTCGGCAAACTTCCGTTCATCTGACAAATATCCTGCCATGGTGAGATAATTAAGAAGGGCGTCGAACCAAACGTAGATGACTTTCTCTGGATCGCCGGGGACTGGGATGCCCCACCCATAGGAAGCTCGCGTTACACAAGCGTCTCTTAGACCAGCTTTGATAAAGCTGATCACCTCGTTCTTTCTGAATTCTGGGCCAAGAAAATCTGGATGCGATTCAATATATTTAAGCAGGCGATCGCCGTATGCCGAGAGTCGGAAGAAATAATTCTCTTCTTCTACCCAGCGAACTGGCCTTCTGCACTCAGGATTGGGGCACAAGCCATCGACGACTTCGGATTCTCGGAAAAAGGTTTCATCGTAGATGCAGTACCATCCTTTATAGAAGTCCTTGTAAATATCCCCGCTTTTAAGCAGTTTTTCGAACACTGCTTCTACAACTCGACGGTGTCTTTCCTCGGTTGTGCGGATGAAGTCATCGTAAGCAATGTGCATGCGCTTCCAAGTCTCAAGATATTCGGAGACGATTTCATTCACAAACTCTTGAGGTGTCTGCCCCTTTGCCTCAGCAGCCTCTGCAACTTTCGGCGCATTTTCATCGGTGCCTGTGCCAAACAGCACTCGGAATCCTTGCAGACGCTTGAACCGCGCTAGGACATCCGCGGCAGTAGTGGTGTACGTATGGCCAATATGTGGCACATCATTCACATAGTAAATAGGTGTTGTGATGTAGAATACTTTGTCAATTTTTCCACACACGAAAGAAACCCCTTCTTAATTAACAAACTTCCAATTGAGGCTTATTACGCTTTCGCGGGCAACTTTTATTTGCAACCCGCGCAGCTTGATTTTTGACAGCTTGCACAGCTGGATGAGCCTGAACTCGAAGATGAGCTGCTACCACGCGAGTAAAATGCAGATATTAGACGGCGCACTTCGGAAGCCCCGCAGTTGGGACACTCTATGCCGCTTGCTGCAGAGTTAATATTGCAGAGTTTCTCAAACCGCGTTTTACAATTTTGGCACTCAAACTCATAGATTGGCATTGTCTAATCTTCTACTGCTCCTTCTGCGTTTTGTAGTCGCTAGGAATCTCTTGGAATCGCTCATCCCTGGGCTCAAAATCGCCCTCTTCTTGGTTTATCAAATGCGCAGAACAATTTTCTGCAGGACATTTGCACGTTGGAGGCGGTTGAAATTCGGCTCCCCTTTGCTCGTCTTCCACTCCGTCATTTCCTTCTTTGGATAAGGTACAAACTACTTTAACCTCGGAAGCGGGATAGTGGCCAATGATTCCCTCGCCGAAGTCAATTGTAAGCATCTCTTTAATAATGTTTACCTCTGTTACTTTGCCCGGACCTCTTGGCGTCATTACCGTGGAGCCAACTGCTGGAAGCCTTGACTTTGCCTCCTTATAGATTGGATATTCGAATTTCAAACAGCACATTAACTTGCCACATATGCCGGAAAACTTGATGGGATTGAGGAAAAGGCTTTGCTCTTTTGCCATTTTCATGGAGACTGGTTCGAAATCCTTTAGAAAGGTTGCGCAGCACAACGCTCGCCCGCACATCCCCAAGCCGCCAAAGAACTTGGCTTCATCGCGCACGCCGACTTGGTGAAGCTGAACCTTTATTCGCAAAGTGCTTGCCAAGTCCTTTACAAGCTCGCGAAAATCAACCCGTGTTTCGGCGGCAAAATAAAATGTCACCTGAGAACCGTCAAATGAGTAATCCGCTTCGATTAGCTTCATTGGCAGGTTGTGTTTTTGGATTTTTTCAGCACAAACTTGAAAAGCGTACTCTTCTTTCTGTCTGTTGCTCTCCTCACGTTCGAAATCCTCAGGCGTCGCCTTACGGAGAATACTTCTCAAAGGCGGCACTATTTCTTCCTCGGGAACCTCGCGGATTTCGGTCATTACCTGGCCTAATTCGGTGCCGCGCGCAGTCTCGGCAATGACGAAATCACCTTCCTGCAAGTCAAGCCCGGCAGGATCAAAATAGTAAATCTTCCCAACCTTTTTAAAGCACACTCCAACAACTAATGGCATTCTTTATGTTTCCTCAATGGGCTATTGACACTCAATAGCCCACTTGGATGTGTAAGAATTAAAGTTCTGCGCCCAGTGCCACCGGGTGCTTCCAAGGAGATACATTTTCTTATAGCTTAATTATTAACCCCTGTGGCTTCGTATTTGCGAGAGCAAAGCGATGCTCGCAAATGACAAAGTATTCTAACATAGCAAAGTTAAGATTATCAAGCATTCTAGATACCTTCGCAAAGTGTTTGCCAATTAAGCACACCGCCTTGCATATTTCTTTCCATTGTCAAAAAGTTTGAGCACGGCATTCTAGGGTAAATGAAATCAGGAAATATTTAAAGATAGGAGGGGTGATGCTGATGACTGAAATATCGATGGAAGAACCGGGTACCCACGAGCCATTGATTTTAGAAAAGCTCAGCGACCTTGAAGATCAAGAAGATTATCTCAATCATTATCCCGACATCCGTGGCCATGCGGTAGTCAATCCTCTTGGCGAGGAAGTTGGAATTGTTGAAGACCTTTATGTGAATCCGCGCAACCGTCAAGTAGAAATGGCGGCAATCGAGTTCAACGGCATGGTTGGGGTGGGCGGAAAACACGTCCTAGTTCCGGTTGAAGAGCTAGAAATTCTCGATGATGCGGTTCGTATCCTGACTCACGTAGAGAAAATTCGCTTGGCACCGGAGTTTCATGAGGGGGCCCCCGCATTTGAGCCCTACTACGAATATTGGTCCAGCCAGGCGGTTGGGCCAAGCGAGGAACCTGGCAGCGGGTATGTGAGGCCACCAGGGCGTCTCACGCTTGCCGGCGAACAAGAAGAAGTGGAGATAGAAGAGGAGGAAGAGATAGAGGAAGAAGAGGAAGAAGATGAAGAGGAAGAAGAGGTCGTCGGCGCCGCCAAGGATAAGAAGAAAGGCAAGAAAAAGAAGAAGAAACACGTCCAGGTCGAGTACGATCCCGATCGCGACACGGTCATCGTTCGCCGCAAGCACCGCC